>QIMA01000308.1 GCA_003233535.1 Rhodanobacteraceae bacterium | reverse complement strand
GCGGAAGAGCTATATGTCGCCAACTTACTCTCTGACCTACGTTGATCTGGCCGGTCATTGTCACCGCGCATCTGCACCAACGTGATCTACTATAAGCGTGGACGTGATTCACCAAAAACGCCCAGACCCCATCTCTCAGCGCGACAGCAGCAGAAGGCTCCCCGCTTGTGAAAAAGCTGAAAAACGAGAAAGAGTTGGTCAGAAAAGCCATCGAAGAGGGAATGAAGTACGGCGTAGAGCGAGGGGTAGTGGAATTTGAACCCACGGACTCTGCCAGTGAACGAATCGAGTACATCTACCGCCTCCTGGTCCACGACAAGATCATCCAGCCGTTACCGCCCGAGCAAGTGTCTCAGCTGGCCATGAAGCGGAGAATCGCCATATGGGCATCGAAACTGAAATGACCCGTCTTGGGGCTGAAGCTACCGGGCCGTGCGGTAGATCTCAGGCCTGCATTGGTCGGTGACTAATGACCCTCTTAGCCCCGAACTTGACGGTCTAGACACGCAACTGTTTCTCCGAATCGCCGATGAACTCAGAACGCAGGGCTACAGCATCAACCCGGGTGCATTGCCGCTCAGCTTAGGCGATGGGCTGTCGAGCCACTTGAGCGGCTTGCGTGATGAGCAGTTTAGTCGTGCGGGAGTTGGGCGAAACGCAGCGCTACATGAAAACGACGCCGTGCGCAGGGACCAGATCTGCTGGATAGAGCGAGATTCCGCAATCGAGTGCGCGTGGCTGGATTGGACGGGGAGATTGCAGGAGTCTTTGAATCGACAGCTTTTTCTTGGGCTTTTTTCATTTGAAAGCCATTTCGCGCGCTATGCGATCGGTGACTTCTATGTGCGGCATTCCGATGCGTTTAAAGGTGAATCGAACCGCGTGCTGTCGATAGTCGTTCACCTGAACCCTCACTGGGTGCCGGGAGACGGCGGTGAATTGGTGTTGTTCACCGGTATCGGCGGTGAAGAACGCATTAACGTCAATCCATGCCATGGAACCGTCATCATCTTCCTCAGCGAGGATTTTCCTCATGAAGTGCTGGTGACCAACCGAGATCGATACTCCATTGCCGGTTGGTTTCGAGTCAATTCGCTGCTGCGCAGCTGAGGTGACGGCAGCCATATCGCCGCACCGGCCCTAATGAATTCAGCGAGCGCCCGCAGTCAGTCATCAGCACATCCGCCAATTCGCTGCAGCAGCATTTGCCCGCGCAGATTCGCGTGCTGCTCTGCAAGTTCGTTGTCACTGAATCGATAGGCGACGCGCAGACTGTCGCAGGACTGAAATTCCAATTCGGCCTCGCCAACGAGAAATACATTGCTCGTGGCGCGCGTGGCGTGAACGCCGCCAACGCTGCGATAAATTGGCAGGACGGCACGGCCATCGGCAGCGCCGCCGAGATCACCCTGCAAGATAAACCAGTCCTGAGCCAAGTGGTCGTCGGCGGCATCTGCCAAGTCGTAGCTAAACCATGCAGCAAACAACAGTCCTGGGTCGGTTGCGGAACTAGGTACGACTTCCACCATTAGTCCCTGACCAGAACTCGTGGGATCAAACCATGCGCCCGACTGCCGGTTGCTGAAACCCGCGTTGTCACTAACCGGTGCGGCCGCCGCCTGCGTACTACCGTCGGCCAGGACGCAGTCCGCAGTGCGCGGCCCAAGTCGAACTAACGGCAAGACACCGGCGGCTTCAAAAGAGGATTGTCCGTCGAATTGGAATGCCAACGTAGCGCGGTCGCAGGATTCGAAGCGGAGCTGGGCGCTGCCCTGGAGCTCTGCGACGGTTTGCGGTGGCGACGCAAAAACACCGGCCTGGTTAAGCAGCAAGTCTAAGTTCACTGTTTGTGCTTCCGGCTCGGCTACCCCCTGCAACGAATACCACCGATTGTCAGATTGATCGCCGGTAGGCACGAAAAAGTCGTAGGTAAACCAAGGCATGAACAGGGTTCGAGATTCGGCCAAGTAAGTCAGTACCAGTCCTTGACCCTGCAGGCCTGGGTGGTACCAAACCCCAGCAACACCAGGCTGGTCGGCCCTCACCAAAGAGTCGTCACCGGCCAAATGCAAAGTGCGCAATGAATTTGCTGAGTCGTCCTGCTGCCGCAGGACCATTAGGTCTAGTCCTGCGCTGCTTTGGATGGGCCCCTCAGTTAGGTAGCGACAAGGTTCTGCTCCGCATTCGTAACTGCGGATATCCAGCACACTGCCATTCGTGCGATCAATACGCTGCACGTCTAGATCCACATCGTCATGCCCAACTAACCAGATTGAGTTAGCGTCACCAGAATCGGCAATACTCGTTTGATTGCGTCCCCCGCTACTGCTGACAGATGAATCCCAGGCGACGCTGCCATCGGCAGAATAAAACGCCAGCAGTCGCGTGCTCCTACTTCCCGGGAAAGACACGACGACGGGTTCGGCCCCATCGGCAACCTGCAGCTTTATGCCTTGTTCGATGAACAGCTCGACCTCGGTACTCGATCCGCGCGGGATCCATAGTCCACCCTGTAACAACCCTTTGGCGAGGACGAATTTTCGCCCGAAAGCCGAGCTAAAAGGCTGTCGCTCGGGGAACACACCATCGACCCACACGACCTGGCTATTGGTGTCTTCGAGCGCCACCCCAGCGCCGCCGGGCTGGCCATACAGGGTGCTAAATTTGCTAACTATGGTGATTGCAGGATGTGTGTCCGAACCATCGGCGATCGACTGAAAGCGCAAAGTGCGCTCGCCCTCGTTCTCTTCTATTCTGGCAATAACGCCGCCAGCAAGTAGCAAGAAAGTGCGTGGATTCGCAAATGGTCGAGAGAACGGTTTAAGGGGTTGGAAGCTCAGCCCTACCTCGCCCGTGGAGCGGTTGAAACACTGCACGGGTGCGACCACCGCACCCTCCGCAGTCGAGTCGCTGGCGGACCAACACAGCGCTTGGTCGGAGACCTGCAGCTCGCTCGTTTCGGGCGGATATTCGCTCTCCACCAAACGGGCCAGTTCAGCAACCCAGCGCCGACTGCCATCGCGACCCCAAGCCTGCAGTTGACGACCGGATTTGCGCTCAACGACGGCAAAGCGCTCATCGCCATCACTGTGCGCAGCAAGAACACGAAACTGCTCCTGATCCACATATAGATTGGGCAAGGCCAGGGCATGCAGTTGACCGTCCTCATCCAGGCGCGAATACGGGCGCGAAAGCAAAAAGTCGCCGACACTCTCGCGCGGTTCGAATCCACCGATTTCTAGCTCGTCGCCAAGCTCTTGCTCGCGCCGGATCTCACCACCTGCAGTGATTACCAGATAGGAGTACTGAACGCGCGACTCTCCC
>QIMA01000255.1 GCA_003233535.1 Rhodanobacteraceae bacterium | reverse complement strand
AGTGCTTAGCTGCACTCGCTGGGTGTCGCGTAGCTGCCGTTCTAGAGCGTCGGGAAACCGGGCCTCTGGGTCACGCTGAATAACGATTACCGGAATCTTGAGGGCGATCGCCTGCTGCAGTTCTGCCTGGCACCAGCTACTTTCGGCCGACTGCTCGGTCAACAGGCAAACGAAGCCGTCGCACGCGGCCAGTTGTTGAGTGATCCCATGAACGAAGTCATCGCCAACCAAGATTTCGTTTTGATCCAACCAGACCCGACAACGCTGCGCCGTCAACGCATCCACCAGCCGCAGCGCGTCGGCCTTGTCGGCACGGGCGTAGCTTAGAAACAGGCGCGGCTGGGTGAATCGCGGGCTGCTCAATTTGCGGCTCACTCGTGTTTAAGCATATGCGGCATCACTGCATCTTTTCCTCCACCTGCTTCAGCGTGGCGCTCAGTAGCTCTTGAATTGCCGCGGCGTCTTTATGCTTGGTCGCCGCGGCGTCTAGGGCGTCGACCATAAACCGCAGTTGGTCGGCGACTGATGCCCAGTTGCCTTTGTTTTTCTCGCGCAAACTTGCTGCTTCGAGGTTTTCTTGAATGTCCTTCTCCACGCTCGCAGGCTTCAGGGACTTTGCGAAGGCCCTGAGTATTAGGGTGTCGGCCAGCGCGACGTAGTCCCAGAAGTTTTTGCGGCTTTTGTTGGGCACCCGAGCTTTGATCGTGGAGATCAGGCTCGCGATCTGTTTGCTGGGCAGGTCTGGTTTAGCTGCCGACCATTGTGCTGCGGCGAGAACTGCCGCCGCGTTTACGAATGGGTAGGCGTTGTCGGTTTTGCCGGCGAGCTTGGTGGCACGCAGGTACGCGGCGGCGGAAGCATTCAATGCAGCGTCGCGCTTGGCACCGGTCAGCGCCATTGCTTTCCGCTTGTGCGCCGAACCGATCAAATTATGGCGTTCTTGGGTCTGCTCGAATTCGTTGAGGTGCTCGAGCAGAGCAACCACCGCATCGATTCTTCCCAGCCATTGTGGCGTGGGTTTCTCGCCCAGACTGGCGCGTACTGGCTCCATTCTGGCAACTACATTCGCCATCTGCTCTATGCCCCGCAGAGGCATGCGGCCAGCCTCAGACTGGATGGCTTTGCGGTACCAAGCAATGGCTTCCGGGAAGTCCTTCAAGCCGCGAAATGCCTCAGCTACTTCGTTGCAGAGTTCGCCGTCTTTGTCGAATCCGCGCTCACCGGCGTAGCTTGCTAACGCGGCGACTTTTTCTGGGTTGCGGGAGCCGGAGACGCCTTCCCACGCTAGGTGCCGAGCGGAACCGAAATGTGGCTGCTTTGATTCTCTGCCGCTCGATTTTCGCCCAATGTTGCCGACCAAACGGTAGGATGGATCGCCGTAGCACTGGTAGGCGGCCCACGTATTGGTGTGCGGAAAGGCGTCCTTGGTTCTTTCTCGGGCTTCACTAACGGCGTCGCCGAAGGTGTTGCCCGCTCCGATTTGTTGATAGAAGAACTCGGCGAATGCTTCTGCGGCGGCATCGTCCACTGGCCAGCCGGCGGCTACCACCGCTCGCACGCCCACTTCGATGAACTTCTCAGCGAATCCTGCGGCACGCGCGGCGGCGTGCTCGTTGCCTGAATCCAGCGCGGTCTGGTCCTGGCGATTGATCAGCGCTAAATGACAGCAGTTGATGAACACCAGTTCGGGCACGTAGCCCATTTGTTCGATGTTGCGGTAGGTTAGGAATACATCATCGCCAATCACCATCGCGCTAACGACTTGGTTTTCTAGCTCATCCAGCGATTGCTTTAACTCCTCCATGCGCCGGCCATCGTCGGCGCTCCACTGTTGCTGGGCGTCGAGCTGATCCAGCTGATCGCGCAACCACTCGCCCAGGTCGGCGACGCCATGGGCAGCAAAATGAGCGATCTGATAAGGCCGCGCATGCAGTTCGATCAGAACATCCAAGGAGCTCCGAACGACCCTGTCGGCGGTCTTGTAGCCGAGCCCGTCCAGGGTTTGTTTCGCCGCCTCGGCTTCGCGCAGCGCGCCCGGCAATGCAACGAACCGTCCGTTGGTATCGGGATCGCCAACGACTAGCGCGTTGCGCACTTTGGCCATTCGCGGGTTGGCGCGAAACGCACTGGTCGTGAACTGGCGTATGAGGCTGATTTCAGGCTCGCGCGAGATTTCGCTGCCGTCCCCATTGGTGGCAGCAAGTGATGCATTGCGGCCAGCAAGGATCAGTTCCCACGGGTAGCGCGCAGAGGACTTATCGACTAGCAAGCGCAATCGATCGCTGCTGGGCAAGCTGTCTTTTAAGTCGTTCGGAATCAGCATCTCAAACAGCGTCTTTGCGATCGCATTGGCCGATTGACCAGGCGCTACGGCAATCCGCATCAATTCATCGATTTGCCGAGCGTGGGTGCCCACGCCGCGCAATTCAGAACGCGCACGCTCACCGACGCTTTCGTAGACCAAGCGGCTGTCCTGCTGAGTGATCTTCAGTGGCGACCACCACCCAGAAGCCTCGTCGAGGACCAGTCGGCGATATCCGTCTTGCCCCTCGATAACTCGATCTTCGCCCTCGGCAAAGAAATAGTTTTCGGCGTGAGCCGTCGCGGCATCGCTGTTGCGCATCAACCGGCCGGATAACCCGTGCCAAAGCGTGTGCGCCCGGTCTTCGTAAAGTTCGAGGAAGTCGACCCTGGAGAGGTTTAGTCGCTTCAACTCGTTGATGCCACGATGGTCTAGCAGCAGCTGAAGCGCCTGCTTAACGCCAGCGATAATCGCACTGCCGACTTCGGTCAGCGACATCCCGCCAGATCCGCTACCAATCGCAACGAAGGCCAGCGCCCGTGGCGCAACGGGCGCACTCGGCTCGTCGCGACAGTCTAGGCGGGTTTCCAATACCCTTGCGGACCACTCACTCACGCCGGCCTGGACCGCGCGTACGAGGTCTGATCGGGATAACCGCAGCGAAACTTGGCCAAGGCCGATGACTAAGGCGCCAGGAAGATCGCCTCGCGGATTGGGGATGGCTAACGCCGTCCCTACTTCGCCCGGATAGCGACCCAGCGCTAGGCGTCGAGACAACGAATAGTCGACGAACTTGTCTACAGCGCTTTCAGCACTGACGATTTGGTCACCGACATAATGGCCGACCACGATCGGTTCGTCGGCAAAGCGCAGATTGCCCCAGATAACGCGGATTTGCAGCCTCGGCACTTTGGCTTCGATGCGCTCGGGCTCAGGCGCCTCGGAGTTCATGGCCGCCGCCATCATCTCGTCTTGCGTGGGCAGATAATTGACTGGCTCAATGGGAAACTCCGAGCGCTCATCCGGCAGCCCGCGCAGTGTGGGC
>QIMA01000011.1 GCA_003233535.1 Rhodanobacteraceae bacterium | reverse complement strand
ATGAACCACTACACCGCTCCTGCGGAAAAACCACTGGGCAATCAATGTCCTGCGCGATCATCGCGCGAGTTCATGAAATATCCGGGCTAGTCGGGGGGACGGTTGATCCGGGCGCCTATCGATAGGCACCCGGACACGGGTTTCAGTCGGCCTCGGTGTAGCGCTCGGTGTAGCGCTCGAACAGCTCTTGCTGGCGGCCGCGCAGATTAATCTGACGGCCGTCGATAAAGGCGTGAGAGAGCTGATTGCCGGCCATGTCCAACGCGTCGCCCGCGCTCACAAATAGGGTGGCGCGCGCACCGATTTTGAGCGTTCCCAGCTCGTCCTGCAGACCCAGCAGCTGTGCCGGAACGCTGGTAATCATCGCTAGAGCCTGCGCGTCGGGTACGCCGTAGGCGCGTGCGGTTCCGGCTTGGAAGGCCAAATTGCGAGCATTCATGGTGCCCTGATGGGCGATGGCCACGACCACCCCGGCCTGATGCAGGCGCGCGGCAGTTCTGAACGGCTGATCGAAGGGGCTGTCAGCGTAGAGCGGATTGCGATGCGTGCTGCTCAAGATCACCGGAATGCGCCGTTCGGCTAGGAGCGCGGTTAGTTCTTCAGCTTCCGCTGCGCCTACCCAGGCTAATGACCGGATTGCGTGGCGCTGGGCGAATTCCATGGCCGCTTCAAAATCAGCTGCCAGCTCCGTGCGCACGTACAGCCGCGCCTGACCGCTGAGTACATCGCCTAGCGCTTCGAGCTTGATGTTTCGCTCCGCGCCATCGGCCCGATAGCTAGCGGCTTGCGCGAACAGATCTTCCAGTTCGCCTAACTGCTGGCCGTAGTTTTCGTTGTCGATCATGTTGACGCTAAAGGTGCTGAAATCGAATTCCGCTGAGCGCACGCTTGGCCAGTTCAGCCAAACCCCGTCATCGGCGCGGATAATGGCTTCTTCGGGGGTCCAGGCGTCGAGCTGCATCACCGATGAGCGCCCCGAGATGAGTCCGCCCTGAGGTGCAATTTGTGCGCTCAGTACGCCGTTGAAGCGGGTTACTGGCAGCAGTGCGGAGTCGACGTTGTACGCATCGGCGCTGCGGATGTTCGGATTGAGCTGGCCAAGCTCTCTGCTGTCCTGGGTTGCGCGAACGGCACCAACCTCAACCAGACCCAAGTCGCTGCCCATCAGGATGAAGCCGGGATAAACGTGCTGGCCATTGACCTCGATGCGCGTTGCGTTTGTCGGGATGCTCATGTCGGCCGCCGGACCGACCGCAGTGATGCGGCCATCGGCGAAGACGATCCCGCCACTTTCGACGACCTCACCGTTGCCCAAATGCAGCGTCGCGCCGACCAGTGCGATAGGTCCGGACTGCGCCGCTGCCGGCGTTTGCGCGGCCAGCGTCATCGGCAGCGAGGCGATTGCCGCTGCGCATAGGGCAGTGAAGCAGGTACGACGGATTAGCGTATTAGTGCGCATGGCTGACTCCCTGCAGGTATTCGAAGCCGGTGATGTCGTCGCAGTGGAACTCACGAGCGGGCGTCGGGCTGGGCGCAGCTGTAGGTGCTCCAGCGGCCTTGGCCTTGTGCATCAGGTCGAGTAAACGCGCACGTTCGGCGTAGATGCCGCTCTCGGACGCCTCGGCGCGTTCGCGTTCGTATTCAATGCGCCCATCCACCAAGGTGTAATCGGCGCGCGCATTGATCGACAGTGGCTGATCGCTCCACAGCACCAGATCGGCATCTTTGCCTACTTTGATCGAGCCCATACGCTGATCCAAATGCAGCAGCTTGGCCGGGTGCAGGGTGACCAGTTTCCATGCCTGCTCAGGCGTAAGGCCACCGTACTTGATGGTCTTGGCAGCCTCCTGATTGAGCCGTCGTGACATCTCCGAGCTATCGGAGTTAACCGCAGTGATAACGCCGGCCTGTTCCATCAGCGCGTTGTTGTAGGGGATTGCGTTGACCACCTCCATTTTGTAGGCCCACCAGTCGGCGAACGACGAACCGCCGGCGCCGTGCTCGGCCATTCGGTCGGCCACCTTGTAGCCCTCGAGTATGTGGGTGAAGGTGTTGACGCGGAAGCCGTGGCGTTCAGCGACGCGCATCAGCATCAGGATTTCGCTTTGCACGTAAGAGTGCGCGCTGATAAAGCGCTCGCTTTGCAATATCTCGACCATCGCCTCATTGACCAAATCCACCCGCGGCGCCGACGTGTTCTGGCGAGCGCTGCGTGACAGGGCGCGCCAGTCATTGTGTTCCTGACGGTAGCGCTGGGCTTCGGCGAAGGCATTCTCCATGAACTGCGCCACGCCCATGCGCGTGGCGGGGTAGCGCACCGAGGCCGCATTGCTTGCCGCTTTGACGTTTTCACCTAGGGCAAATTTGATAAAACCGTCGGCACCATCGATCAGTAGTTCATCAGGCAGCACGCCCCAGCGCATTTTAATCAGCGCCGATTGACCGCCAATCGGATTGGCCGAGCCGTGCAGGATCTGCGCTGCCGTTACGCCCCCAGCAAGATTGCGATAGATGCCGACACTGGTGGAATCTAGCGAATCGCGGATCTGCACCATCGCCGAGTTGGTAGCAACGTCGTTGACGCCGTTGGCGGCGATATGCGAATGCTCGTCAATCACCCCGGACGTCAGGTGGCGGCTGCTGGCGTCGATGATCTGTGCGCCATCGGCGGTGAGGTCGGTGCCGATCTCGGCAATCTTGCCGTTGCGCACGCGCACATCAGTGGACTCGACAATGCCGGCTTCTTCGTTGGTCCAAACGGTCGCATCGCGAAACAGCACGTGCCCCTGTGCCGGTCGCGTTTGCACGCCGTAGGCGCCGAGAGGGTAGGTGAGGGCACCGGCTTCATCGAGTTCATCAGCCTTCTTCTGGTCTTTGCTTTCCACGTCGCCTACGCGCTTGGCGAACCACTGGCTGCCGTCAACGGAGCGAATCTGCTCGTTTGCCGCGCGCCCGACTAGGCGTAAATCGGATTCGGGCAGATCCAAGCGCACCACGACCCGGCCACGGCTCTGCTCCCAGTCGACCTTTTCGCTTTCTCCTTTCGGTGGATCGATCCGTTCGGCTTTGACCTTGGAGCGGCTGCCGCTGACTTCGATCAGATACTCGCTGCCGTTGGCGCTGAACTGCCAGCGACCGCGCAGATCCGGCTCAACCGGCTTGAGTACGTGGCGCTGTCCGACCACCCAGTTTTCGTGAATCTGCATGGCGTCGTCTTCGATGGGCGCGGACGTAACAAGCAGATTGGCGTGGTAACCAGGTGCGATTTGGCCTAGCTGGCCGCTTACGCCAAGCATTTCGGCTGGGGCGGTGGTCAATGCGGCCAGCGCTTGCTCGGGACTCAAACCGCG
>QIMA01000454.1 GCA_003233535.1 Rhodanobacteraceae bacterium | reverse complement strand
CGTCCAACTCCCCACGCCCGCTTCTAAAAGTGACCTTAGGGGTCACTAGTCTGCCGAAAGAAATCGAAAAAGACTTGTCAAACGATCCCTTTTGTATTTACCATACGTCACAGTATGGTTGTGCGCCCTGGGGATCTTTGCGCACAGCTTCCTTAGCCCAAGCGCGTTTGCGCTGTCACGTACGAGGGAGGTCGTCGTGAATACCAATCGTTTGTCCTTATTTTTGATTTCCGCCGCTATCGCCATTCCGGCAATAGCGACTGCGGCCGATATTTCCAATGCCAAGCTGCTCAGCGGCCCGCCCAGCGAGTTCGCTGCCATGGCTCCGGCCAAGGCCGCGTCGACGCTGCAAACGTCCAAGAGCGCAATGATTCCGGTCGACTTGGTTGCCGATCGTTTTGGCAACCTGAGCTGGCACGGCACGATTTCGGTGGAAACCGATAATCTGCGCATGGCGCTGATCAACGGCGGCGCTAGCGACTGGTCGATGGAGCTTCAGGCACCGGCCAGCTTCGGTCGGGGCAGCGCAGCTCGCTCGCTGGCTACACGCGTAGAACAGACCAGCTACGGTTTGGGCGGAGCGAGTCAGCCGGCTGAGTACTATAGCTTCGACAATCTGCAGCGCGGCCTATGGACCGTCAGCATCGGCGCGGCAAGCCGCTCTGCCCACACTCAGGGCTTTCTGTTGGTCGAGGGTGGGTCTGCGCGTTTGTTGACTGCGCAAACCGACCTCAATCAGACGGTTGGTCAGCGCATCGGTTTCACCGCCAAGGTGGCGCAGGCCGATCAGTTCGGTGCCATTGAAGACAGTGTTGCTCGGGTAGCGTCAGTGAGCATGTCGATCACTGCACCGGACGGTAGCGTCAGCGCCGCGCCTTTCTACGATGACGGTCTGCATAACGATGGCCGCGCTCGCGACGGCGTCTACGGCGGCAGCTTTGTGGCCAGCCAGGCGGGTAACTACACCAGCCAGATCAGCATGAGCGGCATGAGCGCCGACGGCGTCAGTTTCTTGCGCACCGCCGAGCACTTGATTCCGGTGGTCGCGGTCGACGTGAGCTTCGCCCGCGCCGGTGTGAGCACGGCAGTGATCGACGGCTCCCGTTTGGCCATTCGCGTGCCGATGACGGCCAGCCGCGCAGCTGCCGGTCGCCACTACCGAGTGCACGCCGAAGTCTGGTCAAGCGGGCGTGGCGGTGAAGCCTTGCCGGTGGCCTGGGTCGGCGGCATGAAGCAGATCAACAACGGTCAGCTGGAATTGAGTCTGGACGGCCGTTGGTTGAGCATGGCCGGTGCCGGAGCCAACCTAGAACTGCGTGGATTGCGGATCGAAGATCCGGACCACTTCATCACCATCGCCAAGAGCGAGCGCATGGCGTTCACGGCTGCGCGGCTGCCAGCCGCTGCTAAGCGCGCGGTTGCTGCTATCAGCGACGACATGCGCATGGGCCCGCGACCGGATCTGGCCAACCGCGGCTCCGGTTCACGCCTGCTGTTAGTGCATGGATACTGCTCAGGCAACGTGTGGGGATCAGTCACCGGCCAATTCAGCGGTGAGTCGGTGTTTCAAGATCTCGATCAGAACCGCAGCCACGACGAGTTCGCTCGCCGCGTTCGCGACTTCGGCGCGACCTGGAACTCCTTCGGCATAGTCGCGCACAGCCAAGGCGGCGCCGCGGCAACGCACTTGTACACCTACTACTGGAGCGGCCTGGACTACGCCAGCGGCAGTCGTTTGATTCAGTCGGTGGGCACGCCCTACCAGGGCACCAGCCTAGCCGGAAACTTGGCCGTTCTGGGTCAGATCTTCGGCGCCGGCTGCGGCAGCAACAGCAACCTGACCTACAGCGGTGCCTCCAGCTGGCTGGCCGGTATCCCGAGTTGGGCGCGCGCCAAGGTCAACTATTCCACCACCTCGTTCCGCGATCGCTGGTGGGCCTACGACTACTGCCATATCGCCACCGATCTGCTGCTTAGCGATCCAGACGACGGCACCACCGAACGTGCTCGCGGGCAGCTTTCCGGTGCCACCAATCGCGGTCACAAGACCGGCTGGTGTCACACCGGCGGCATGCGTGATCCGGCGCAGACCAGCGACAGCTCGCGCAATTCGAATATGAATTCGAACGCCGCTCGCTAACTCAGCGGTCATCGAGCTTGACGCCCTCTCCGTGCTGCGGAGGGGGCGTTTTTCGTTCTGGCAAGGTAACCGTGGCGTCAATAGCGAACAAATTCTTCAGTCCGATGTACAGATAGGCCAGCCCTTTGAGAAACCGCGAGCGCGCGCAGATGATATGCACGTGGGGTACTGCCCTGCGCGCCAAGCGCTCGCCACTAAACATGAGGCAGTAGTTGCGCGGATCGCCGGTACTGGCGCGCGCCAGACTCTCTGCGCGTCGCCGCGCTTCGGTTAGTAGAGGGCCAATTTCGCCAGACGCGCACACCAACACATAGTGGTCAACCGGGAAGTGTCGACAGTGAATGAGCTGCATCGCTGTTTGCTCCTTTTTCTTGGTCGTACAACCAATAATGAACATTCTAGCGAATCTGCTACAGTCACGCAACATAGTTTGGTCAGGCAACCAATTAAGTGGGACGAAACTCGAACACCGAAAGACGGCGCGCACAGATCGTTAAAGCGCTCTATGCGGAGATGGCTGAGCGCGGCTACGCGCGTGCCAGCATCAAGAGCATTGCCGAGAGGGCGCATCTGGCGCCAGGGCTGGTTCACTACCACTTCCGCAACAAGGAAGAAATCCTCCTGGTGCTGCTGGATCAGATGATCATCGACGTGGATCTGCGCTACCGCGGTGCGGCGGCTAAGTGCACCTTTCCTGGAGATCACCTGCGTACCTATGCTGGCGCGCGGCTGGGATTCGGCGGCAGAGTGCAGGCGCGCCAAGTGCAGGCATGGGTGAGCATCATGGCTGAGGTGATCGCTCAACCGGCTGTGCGTGAGCGGGTCAGCGCGTGGATGGCCAGAGACCATATCGAACTGACTCGGCTGTTTCGTCGCGCAGGCGTCGAAGCGCCAGCGGAAAATGCCTCGATGCTGCTGGCAGTCATCCTCGGCGCCTTCTCGCTACACGCTATCGGGGTGCAGGGCGTAACACCCGGATACGCGCTTGATCAGGCACTGGATTGGCTCGACCAATTGCTGGGTTAGGCGGCCAGTCCGGCGGCATGTCCGGAGGCCCAGGCCCACTGAAAGTTGTAGCCGCCTAGCCAGCCGGTGACATCGACCACTTCGCCAACGAAGTACAGTCCCTGAATCCGTTTGGATTCCATCGTCGCCGAGGACAGCTCGTTGGTGTCCACGCCGCCCAGCGTTACTTCGGCGGTACGGTAGCC
>QIMA01000227.1 GCA_003233535.1 Rhodanobacteraceae bacterium | reverse complement strand
CTGACCGGTAGTTCGCCAATTCCTGCACCCGGCTCGCCAAAGCCTGGTTTAGCCGCGTCCCAAGGTCGACGATCATCGATTGCTGTTCTTGGTTGCGCGTCTCCGACGCTAACAAGGCGTCATTCAACGCTGCCAATTGGCTCCTGATTTCCAGCAACTGAGCATTCAGCCGGTCGACGCTACTTTGCGCTGTTTGCGAGAGCGCCTGCTCGTCGCTGAACGCCTGCTCAGCCGTCTCCGCCCGTTGCAGTAATTCCGCCAATCGAATATCCCGTAACTCGATCTCGCTTTGCGCCAGTGACGTCCGCTCTTCTTCTTCGGCAAGTCTTGCCTGCAAGGCCTTTGTGCGGTCGCGAATGGCACCAAGCTCGTCATCCCGGGTCGCCAGGTCCGCTTGCGAGGTATCCAAAGTCGCGGCTAGATCTGCCACCTGGGTCTCCAAATCGCTACGCACCAGGCGCAACGCGCCGAGGTCTCGCTGCAAGCTCTCCAATTCGCGCAGCTGCAGCTCGATGCTCTCCTTGTCCGCGGCAATGACCTTGAATGCATCTTCCAGGTCGGCGCGGACTCTATCGCTGTCGGCGGCCGTCAGTTGTCGCTGTTCCAGCTCTTTACTCAAATCCTGTTCTGCCGAAGCCAGCCTCTGCTGCAAGGCCTCCCGTGCCGAAAGCAGTGTGTCGCGCTCCCGGGTCAGGCTGGCGATCCGCGGCACCAATGTTTCATTCTCGGACAGCGACCCTTGCAACTCGGCCGATAGCTGGGCCACGGAAAGCCGCAGATCGGCATTCGCCTCGCGCTCCAAATTCAGCAGATCGGCCAGCTCGTCAACTTGCAATGTCAGCCGGTCCAGCGCCACGTCCCGGCCCGACAGCGCTTCCGACAGGAAAAACTGGGCCAGCGCGAACACCATCACCATAAACACGACGACCATCAGCAACGCGGCTAAGGCATCGACGAATCCTGGCCAGAAATTTGGTGGCTGACGGCGTGAACGTGCTGACGCTATGGTCATCGAGATTTCCCGAGTTACCTAGCGCTCAGCTTCCTCGGCGAGCGCGGCCATGGTGCGGGCCAGTAGACGAATTTCCGACCGTATTTCTTGCACCATTTGCGTCCGGCCTGAGGTGACTTCCTCAAGCATGCGGGCGACATAAACATCCATATTGCGAATGTGGTTACGGGTCGCGTCATCCAGTCCCGAGGCCGTCACATTGGCCAATTGTTCGAGCACCGGTTTCAACTCTGACTGGTTGGTGGCGAACCGGATCATCAACTCCTGACCCGTTTTCATCTGGTCCGACAACGTCGTCAGTCGCGCCGTCAGGGCGGTCAGTGTCGCATTCGATTGGCTCCGCCCATCCTCCCCATGGGACATCGTCCGTTGCAGGCTATCCAGGGAGTCCGCGGTAGTCTCCAGCAGCGCCTGGATGTAGGCCGGCACACTTTGTTCGCTGTCACCGGTTCCGATGCCGCCGCCCGACACCCGCGTCACGCTGCTCAACCATTCTTCGAGATCGTTGTAGAAGCGGTTTTGCGCCTGACCGGCTTGCAAATCCAGAAATCCCAGCACCAGCGAACCGGCCAGCCCGAACAGGGACGAGCTGAACGCCGTGCCCATGCCCGACAACGGCGCTTCTAGCCCTCTTGTCAGGTCGTTGAATACCGCCGCATTGCCTCCGGCGCCGCTCACCTGCAAATCCCCGATAACGGTGGCCACGGCGCGCACGGTTTCCAGCAACCCCCAAAACGTGCCCAGCAGGCCCAGGAAGATCAGCAATCCGGTCATGTAGCGTGAAATCTCGCGTGTCTCGTCCAGCCGCGCGCTCAAGCCGTCCAAAATCGATCGCAAACCCAGGGCGGACAGGCTGAGGCGCCGCTGTTTGTCCCCCAGCATCGTTGCCATCGGCGCCAGCAATTTTGGCGCCATGCGCACCGACAGCCCGGTTTGCTGGCTCCGGTACGCTTCGATCCAGGCCACCTCGCCATTCAACATCCAAACCTGCCGCAGGATATAGATGACACCCAGCACCAAGACCCCCAGGATCAGCCCGTTGAGTCCCGCATTGGCAAGGAACGCTTGCAACAGCGGCAGGTAGAGCACGCCGGAGGCCGCCAGGGCGACCGCCAGAAACATTCCCATCCGCGTCAGGTATCGATGCGGGCTTGTCATGTCAGGTGTTTTCGCGCGCCATGTGGCGGCGCCTGAGGCGCCACGGACTTGTTCACTTCTGAACCAAAACGACGTCCACCCGGTCCGCCGGGCCGTCTTCGGCTTTATTGCCGAGTGCACGAATATCCATACGTGTGCTGCGCACACCTTGGTCGATCAGGAAGGATCGCACCGCCAGGGCCCGCGAGAGCGACAACCGGCGCGCTTGGCTTGATGTCTCCGCCGTCCCCTCCGCATAGGCGACAAGCTGCACTTGCAGGGCTTCGTCGGCACCCATTTTTTCCGTTAACGACTGCAGGTTGCCGCGGGCGGAGTCGGATAGTTTTGCCGACCCGTTATCGAATAACAGCCGCAGGCCGTCGTCATCACCCCGCGCCACCGGCGCCGCTTGTTTTGGCGGCACCAGGGCTGCTGCGATTGTCGGTTGCCGCGCTGCCGGTGCGGCCAGCGGGGCCGGCGCGGCGGGTGGCGGCGGTGGTGCGACGCTGGTTTGTTTTACCGCCGGGCGCGTCACGGCTGTTGCCGGCGATTGCGCCGTCGGTAACACGGGTCGTGCGGGTACTTTCGTGGCCTGGCGTACCGGACTGGGTGCGGTTGCCGCGGCCTGCGTCGCGGCTGGTTTAGGCGCCACGGCGGGGGCCGGTGGTACCGCCGCCACCGCCCGCGATTTTGGCGCTGGCGCAGGCGGCTTGGCCACGGCTTGTTGTATTGCCTGCACCGGGGGAATCTGCCTAAATCCCAGGCGCGCCATCGCATCTGGGTTGAGACGAGAGCGCGGTGCCGTTGCCGGTGACGGCAGTTGAGCCACCCTCGGCGAGGGCAGGGGCGCAGGTGCCTTGCGCTGCACGTCGACCGCCTGGCGCGCTCTGGGCACAACGCTGCCATCTCCGGCCAGCGGCGCGCCGCCAAGCGAGTCGAGCACCTCTGTATCGACGATGACACTGGTATTGTTGCTGATATACGAAGAGTTCTGGGCTGCTGCCGGACCCCCGGCGAATGGCATCGCCAGCACCACCCACCACGCAATCAAAACAGCGGAGTGTTTTCGACGATCACCCGGCATGGTCGATCGACCCATTGTTATTCCTTTTCTGGCGCGCACAGTCGACTCAAGGCACCCCACGATACCCGCAACATAGCCTACCACCTAGGGGGTGAACAACACCTTCGCACAACACCCGGCTCCGAT
>QIMA01000010.1 GCA_003233535.1 Rhodanobacteraceae bacterium | reverse complement strand
CCAAGCGCCGGGTAGAGCGCAAATGGGTCGGTACCCGTGCGCAACCCGTCACGGTTGTAGACGTGGATGCCAGCAGCGCTCACTTGAATCCGGAAACTGGGGTCACGCACCTGCTTCGCAAGCTCCGCGATTTCCTCCGCGTCGTAGGGGAATGGAACGCGTTCGTGTAGGGCCAGCAGGCCCGAGCCGAAACCTCGCGGGAGGCTGCGGTATTCCCGTGCTGCATACATCAGCCGACGGGCTAGATCGGCTTCTGCAACTGCACAGCGAGCATGAGGACTCACCTGTGTCGTCAGTATGTTCGTGATATGCAACTCGCAGGCCATCCCCATCAGGATCGCATTGATACCGGCCGTATCTGCGTCCATCAATTCAGTGACATTGGCGATACCCATCAGCACCTGCGTTCTTGGATGCCGCTGGCGCAGTTCGCGATAGCGTGCCACGGAGTCGGTAAAGCCGAAATTGATCGGATCGAGAATTGGGTCTGCAAGATAATCCCGTCCGCTGGCCTCCATAGCAGCCATGGCACGCTCCAGAGATCCGAGATCGCCGGGTTCGCTGGGGATTAGGACGGGCACAATAGCCGGATTTTCGTCGACTATGTCCAAGGTATATTCGGTTAGACTAAGAAGGTAATCTGCGCCGGCGCGCGCACCGCGGCGGAGTTCGTCTGGATCCATAGAGTCGATGCTGACCCGGTAGCCCGCCGAGCGTAGCTTTATTACAACCTCTTCTAGGTGCGGAAACGGGGTATTCGGCAGTCCACCTATATCGATCACGTCAGCGCCATCCGCCCGGTAGGCGGCCGCCTTCGCCAGGATAGCGGCGATCCCCATGCGCGGTGCATCCACGATTTCCGCGAAGATTCTCACGTCGTATCGGCTCAAATCCGCGCCTGTTTCTTCAACGCCGAAATACTGCGGTAGATCCTTAAGATCGTCCGGCCCCCTTTCCACCGGTACGCCCAGGGTGCGTGTCAGCGCCGACAGGTCGCCACGGCAGCGCCCCGGAATGATAACCCGGTCCGCCGCCGTGTGCGCCAGCCGACGCCCGATCATGTCTGTGGTCATCAGAGCGGCAACGCTTACGCCCAACTGGCGGACTGTGTAACGAAAGTCGGCGGGCTGCATCTGCTCCAGCACCCGATGTAGACTATGCTCCGCCAGCTTTCCGGTTACGAATAACAGGCGCTCAGACACTTGATGCGCTCCGTCAGCGCAGCGTGTAACTGTTCCACAGTGGTCACGACTTTGGTGTGCTCAAAGCCGCGTAGCCTCTGCGTGTTCTCCAGATCGATCCGCCGCGGGTACACCACCACGGGGCCTTCGGGCGCATCGCTACACATCACCGGTTCGCCGTCGCAGGCGAACACAATGGTCGGAATACGGCACTTGCCCGCCTGGGCGAAGATATTGGTGACCAGTGTGTCTGAAACCCCACATACGCATTTCGCTACCGTATTGGAGGTAGCCGGGGCTATTATCATCGTATGGTAGTGACCGTGGTAAAACTTTCCCACCAGCGGTGAACTGGCGGTATTGTCGGTGTATACCCGCATCCGTTCACACAGGCCGGCCACGCGGTGGCCATACATCCGCAAGACCTCGCTGGCCGCTTTACTGAGAAACAGGTCTACGGCATCCAAGCGAGCCGCCAAGTTCAGCACCTTGTCCAGATAGTGACCCGATCCAGTAATTCCCCAGGCAAACCGCCCTCGATCGCTCTCAACGTACATTGTTCACTTCGTGCTGATAGATTCCCCATTGGCGACCGGCTTTCTCGACTGCGAGCCGCAGACGTTCGAGGTCGCCAAGGCCACTGTTGGCCCGCAACTCGCGCAGTAGCTGGCCGCAGGCGTACCAAGCAAGCAGTTCTGCCGTGGCATTGCTTATCGGCGGTATCACGCGATTATCCGCGGGCAGTGTATAGCAACGGTCGAACGACTTCACATGTATCCAACCGTTGTCGTGCTCGAGCGTTACGACGTTGCGACCAGGGAGGAGCGCCTTGTCGTCTGGCGATGTGCAGATGCCAGCGGCCAGTTCTGTAAGCTGGGTGGAATCCAGAATAAAGCCGTCCTGGTTGCGGTCACTGAAAACTTCCACCCTGGCGCGGAAGTTATGCCCGTGAAGGTTTTCGCGGACGTTGTTGAGCGTGACGAAGTGAGCGGCATCGAAATGCAGCCGCCCAGGGTCGGCGCAGACGGAAAATTCCGGCTCGGACATCGGGACTCCTACGGACAGCGTCGCGTGTACTGACGGTACACAATGCAAGAGCCGTACCAGCGATACACCCCACCCTCCGCCCCCGTTGCGCTCGTCGGCTCCGACGGTCCCAAGAAAATGCGGGTCAGCGTGGCGGTGTGATGCCGAAACGTTTCATCTTGCGGTACAGAGTATTGCGACTGACGTTACATTTCCGCGCCAATTTACTGATATTCCATCGCGCCGATTCCAGCTCGCTCAAAAGGGCGGCGTATTCGGCCGCGGCGAGCGGATTGCTGAACTGTCCCTTGACAGCATCGACCTGCTCGCTGGCCGTTGCGGCCTCGACGTTATCCGGGTGCAGCACTTCACATACGTCGGCCACCGTGATGTGGTGGTTGTGGCATAGCGCAATCATGGTCCGCAGAGTATTGCATAACTCCCGTACATTTCCCGGCCAGTTGTACTGCATAAGCAACCGCATGGCATCGTAGTCGATCTTGATAGGGGACTCACCGCCCTGCTCCAGCCTCAGCAAATGCTCGGTGAGGCGCTGCTTGTCGGTTCGTTCCCGAAACGGCGGAAGGGTTAGTACCATCCCACACAGCCGGTAGTACAGGTCTTCCCGAAATCGACCTTGCTGAATGAGCTGCTTAAGATCGCGGTGGGTCGCGCTGATGATGGCGATGTCCACATTGATCGATGCAGCGTCGCCGAGAGGGACAACCTCCTTCTCTTCCAGGACCCGCAGTAGGCGTGCCTGCAGGGTAAGCGGCATGTCTCCGATCTCATCGAGAAACAGCGTTCCACCGTCGGCATGGACAATCTTTCCACGGCTGCCCCGGCGGTTGGCACCGGTGAACGCCCCTGCTTTATAGCCGAACAGCTCGCTTTCGATCAGCGTCTCGGGAATCGAGGCGCAGCTCACCGCAACGAAGGGTTTCTCGGCGCGCTCGCTGTAGGCGTGCAGAGCTTTAGCGAACAGGCCCTTGCCGCTCCCAGTTTCGCCGTACAGCAACAGCGGGATGTTGCTGCGAATGAGTTGCTTCGCCAGGGAAATGTTGCTGGCTACACGGGAATCACCAAACTCCAGTCCTTCGAGACCGGCGCTGGCAGGGCTCCAGGAACGTTCATGGCGGGTCACCGGCTGATCG
>QIMA01000169.1 GCA_003233535.1 Rhodanobacteraceae bacterium | reverse complement strand
ACCAACGCCGCGCAGCAGGACAGAAATTTTTGAGCGCCGAAATGCTAGGCATGGTATTGGGGCATCTAGGCGTGGCCATCTTCGTCATTGGCGTGATGCTCACCGAGTCACTCAGCGTCGAGCGTGACGTGCGCATGGAGCCCGGCCAGGAGCAGTCCATCGGCGACTACCGCTTCCGCTTCGTCGGCGTGCGCCACGTTGAGGGCCCCAATTTTACAGCCGACGAGGGGCTAATTCATATTCTGAAGGGTGACGACTTGGTCGCCGAACTGCGGCCGCAAAAGCGCGGCTACAAGGGCGGCCAAGTAATGACCGAGGCGGCGATCGATCCGGGTTTATTCCGCGACATCTACGTTGCACTTGGCGAACCGGTGGGTGATAACGACGCCTGGGCAGTGCGGCTTTACTACAAGCCAATGATTCGCTGGATCTGGCTGGGTGCGATATTCATGACGATTGGCGGCATAGTCTCAGCCAGCGAGCGACGGCTTTATCGACGGGTCGAGCAAAAAGCCCCGGTCGTACGTGGCAATGAGGCTAGCGTATGATCGCTCGGTTGTTCTTCCCTCTGGCGCTGTTCGTCGGCTTGGCGGTGCTGCTGTGGAGCGGGTTAGGTAAGGATCCGACGATCCTGCCCTCGGCGCTGCTGGACAAGCCGGTGCCGGAGTTCGTGACCACCAAACTGCGCGAGCCGGGAGTGGACATCGGCAGCGCTGATTTACTCGGCGAGCCCTATTTGCTCAACGTATTCGCCAGCTGGTGCGCCAGCTGCCGCATTGAGCATCCGGTGTTGGACGCCTACGCCAGTCGCGGCGAACTGAAGCTGATCGGTCTGAACTATCGCGACCAGCGCGCTGATGCGCTGGCTTGGCTGGACCGGTTCGGCGACCCCTACGCCGAAATCTTGTGGGACCCGGACGGTCGCTTAGGGATCGATTTCGGCGTCACCGGCACACCCGAGAGCTTCGTAGTCGACGCACTAGGCATCATCCGCTACAAACACGTGGTGCCGCTTAGCCCAGACGATATGGAGAACGAGGTCTTGCCGCGATTGAAGCAAGGAGCCTTCTGATGCGTGCGCTGCTGTTCGGACTTAGCCTAGTTTTCGCCAGCGCCGTGTGGGCGATCGATCCGCTGCCTTTTGCCGACGCTGATCAGGAAGCGCGGTTTCGCGTACTCGTGGCAGAGCTGCGCTGCGTGCAGTGTCAAAACCAAAATTTGGCCGACTCCGATGCGCTCATTGCCAAAGACTTGCGCAAGGAAATTTTCGATCAAATGCAGGCCGGGCAAAGCGACGACGAGATCGTTGCGTTTTTAGTCGAGCGCTACGGCGAGTTCGTGCTCTATCGACCGCCTTTCAGCGGCATGAATGTGCTTCTATGGATTGGCCCGCTACTGATTGTGGTTTTTGGCGGTATTGGCATCGCCGCTCATCTGCGCCGCCGCGCCAGAACCAGCGTTACTGCGCCCCGGGCGCCGCTCAATGAGGACATCGACTGGTGACTTTTTCTTTCCTACTTTTGGCCGGGCTGACTGTCTTGGTCGCCCTGGCTCTGCTGTTGTGGCCGCTGCTAAAACGACCCGGCGCCACCGCGATGAGCGCCCAGACCAACGCTTTGCAGCGCCGCTTGAGCACCCTCAAACAGGCCCATACAGACGGTCTCATCGACGATGAGGTGTTCGAAACGCGACGCAAACAGCTATCGGATCAAGCGCTCGAACTGGTGGACCAGCCCGCGCCGGAGCCTGGCAGAAGCAAGAGCGCAAAAATTACCGCCGTGGCGCTGGCGGTCGCTGTGCCACCGCTGACGCTGTGGCTGTACACGCTGGTTGGCGAACCGCGGGCAATCAGTTTTTCTGCCGATGCACGACCACCAGCAAGCGCGATCGCTGGGGGTCCCGCGGCCGCCGCCGATCAGGCACCCGATCTAGCGGCCGCGGCGGAGCAGCTAAGAGAGCGCATGGAAGCCGACCCAGAGGACACCGAGGGCTGGCTGCTGCTAGCGCGAACTTACCGCGAGCTGGCCAACTTCGCCGACGCCAAAGACGCCTACAAGCGCGTCCTAGACGAACGCCCGGACGACAACGATGTGACCGTGGAGTATGCGGAAAGCCTCGGTCTGTCCTCCAATCCGCGCTCCCTGTTGGGCGAACCCGTGCGGCTGCTGGACAAGGTCCTGGCCAGCGACCCGCAACATCAACGCGCACTGTGGCTAAGCGGTTTTGCCCGCACCCAGTCTGGTGAGTATCAGCAGGCCCTGGATTTGTGGGAGCCGCTGCTGGCGATAATGACCGATGCGCAGGCGATCGACGCACTCAGCGGCCAGATCAACGTTGCCCGGGTCCAACTCGGCATGGATCCGATGCCGACTACGGCAGCGCCCCTGGCTGCCAGCGCAGCGCTTGCCGCGCCGCCAGCGGCGCCCAGCGACGCCCCAACTGGCGATTCAGCCGGCGCGATCGTGGTCCAGATCAGCCTCGACCCGGCCATTGCAGAGCAGGCGTCGCCTGACGATGTGCTGTTTGTCTTCGCCAAAGCCGAATCGGGACCACCGATGCCGCTGGCGGTGCAACGAATGACCGTTAGCGCCCTACCCACGATCATCCAGCTGGACGATTCGATGGGTATGGTCGAGGGCATGGTGCTGTCGAGTTTCCCGCGCATTCAGGTCGAGGCTAGAGTGTCCAAAGCGGGCACGGCTGCGCCGCAACCCGGCGATCTACAGGGCAATTCGGGTGGACTGGACAACCCCACCAGCGGCCCCGTCCAGGTGGTGATCAATCGGATTTTGTAGGCGCTAAGCCTAGCCCGGATATTTCATAAACTTCACGCGCCCGGGCTAGGGACTGGAGCTCAGTGTGTCCCTAGCACTTGCCACAACGCGTGCCCTGAAGCCTGATACTTCGCTTCGAACGGCGTCAGGGGTGGCTCCTGATCGGGAATCACTGCGCGCTGCGCCTGCCAGTTCGACGCAAGCAGGCTGGCAGCGAACTCTTCGGCATAGATCGACCAGTTGGTGCGCAATTCAACCCTCTGCGACAGTTGCAGCAGCGTCGGCCAAACCGGATGCAGCGGCCAGCGTCGCAGACGCTGCGCCGCTCTGGGCCAAGGATTCGGATAGAGCACGTACTGCTTGTCGAACTGCCACCCCGCCGCCGCCATCAAGCGCCACAAATCAACCAAGTCGGCGAGCAGGAAGCAGCAGCGACCGTGCGTATGCACGGGTCCGTTTTCTCGCCGGTAGCCGCGTTTAGCCAAGCGCTGTACGGTTTTATCGATGCCGACGATCCACGCATCTGGGTAGCGCTCGCTGAGCGCCAAGCTGCTCTCTCCATTGCCGCAGCCGGTATCCAAGATTACGCTCCCG
>QIMA01000253.1 GCA_003233535.1 Rhodanobacteraceae bacterium | reverse complement strand
CCCCAGCGCTGCACCATTGGCAAAACCGCTGCTGCCAACCGCGCCGCCCGAGTCCCAAGTGCCGCTGATTTACGATCTCAGCTACGAGATTCGTCGCGAGATGCCCAAGATGGACATGAGCATGCACGTTTACAGCGGCGATCGCTCGGCGCGCTTTATCGTGCTCAATGGCAAGCGTCTGCAGGCAGGATCGACTACGGGTGAATCGGAGGTGCAACTCGTAGAGATACGCCGCGCCGGTGCGGTCATGGCATTTAGAGGGTCCACCTTCTTATTGCCCCGTCAGGGCATGTAGCTGAGTTGACCCGGAGTCGTGTTCATCCAGTTGGAGGAACGAGCACGGCGGCAATGGCTGTGGGCTACGCCCCTGGCGCTGATCCTGTGTATGGGGCTCGCTACTTGGCTGCAGTTAGCCGGGACGGTCGAGCGCAATCAACTGTTGGCAGCTTATGCGACGATGCCAGGCCAGCTCAGTTTGCAGCAGCCAAGTAGCTGGATAAATCTCTTCACCGCACTATTCCTGCACGCCGACTGGACCCACTTGCTCGGCAACATGCTGTTCTTGGCGATCTTTGGCGTGGCCACCGAGCGAATACTGCGCGGTTGGCGCTGGAGTTTCCTATGGCTACTCTCCGGGGCACTGGCTAATCTCGGTGCTTCCCTGCTCGCCGGCGACCCGCGTGCCCCAATCATCGGGGCTAGCGGCGCGGTGTCCGCACTGATTGGCAGCTACCTATTCCTGTTTCCCCAGGCCAAGCTGGGCATCATGCTGCCGCTGGGCCTTTACGTGCAGTTCGTGCGCGTCCCCGCCCTTTACTTGCTCGGGGTGTGGCTGCTGTTGCAAATCCTACTCACTGTCGGTGAGCAATTTGCCGGTGTGGCATGGTCTGCGCACGTCTTTGGTTTCGCCAGCGGCATGGCGTTGGCCTGGGTCCTGCGTCCTTGGGTTTACCGGCGCCGCCCCAATAGCCTGCCCTTCCGTTGACTGTGCGAGACTGCACGCATGAGCACCAAGCGTCTATACAAGATCGTGTTTGCTAATCAATCCAAGGTTTACGAGCTCTTCGCCAAAAGCGTAAGCAGCAGTGACCTGTACGGGTTTATTCGTGTCGGTGAACTCTCTTTTGAGGCTGGCGGCGTGGTTGTCGATCCGACTGAAGAGCGGATGAAGGAGGAGTTCGGCAACACCGACGCACTGCATCTACCGATGCACTCAATAGTCCGCGTTGAAGAAGTGAAGGAGCGCGGCGCAGCGAAGATCCGCGACTCGGTGGCCGGGGAGAAAGTTGTCCCTTTCCAGATCGGTCCTACGCCGCGTTAGAGCTGCTCAGAGTATCCCTAGACGATGTAGCAAACATGTCCCAGCCAAACCCAAGTTCAGTGGCCCGAGCGTTGACCATCGCCGGTTCCGATAGCGGCGGCGGCGCTGGCATCCAGGCAGACCTAAAAACCTTTGCAGCTTTTGGCGTGCACGGTATGAGTGCGATCACGGCAGTGACCGCGCAAAACAGCGTCGGCGTGCAGGGCGTGCAGGCACTGTCGCCGGAGTTCATTGCCCAGCAGTTCTGCAGCGTCTTTGACGACTTCGGAGTAGACGCGTTGAAGACGGGGATGCTCGGTGATTCAGATGTCGTCGTCAAAGTGGCCGCGTTGATCGCCGATGCCGGCTTGTCGCGGCTGGTCGTCGATCCGGTTATGGTGTCTAAAAGTGGCGCACACCTGCTCCAGCCTGAAGCGGTCGATGCGCTGCGTTGCTCCTTGTTGCCGTTGGCGATGGTGGTGACGCCGAACCTGCCGGAGGCTGAGGCTCTGGTGGGCGGCAAGATCGCCAGCGTGTCTGACATGAGCCAGGCGGCGAAGCGAATCCATGCGCTGGGTGCGCAGTGGGTCGTCGTCAAAGGCGGTCACGCCGAAGGCGAGTCGGTTGTCGATTTACTTTACGACGGCGAGCAGGTCCGAACCTTGGAAAGCCGCCGTGTGCACACCTCCCATACGCACGGCACGGGTTGCACGTACTCGGCGGCGATGACGGCTATGTTGGCCCGCGGCGCAACGGTGCCTGAGGCGTTTGCTGAGGCCAAGCGATACACCTATGCGGCGATTCAGGGCAATCCCGGATTGGGTCGCGGCCACGGCCCGCTGAACCACCAGTTGGATGGCTTTCGCTAGTCCCCAGGGCTTCGTCGCTGGATCATCGCCAATAGCCACTCACACGTTATAGTGCGCGCCCTGAGACGGTTATACGGAGAGGGCAATGAAACAGACCGTGCTGAATGCGGCGCATCGTCAAGCAGGCGCTCGAATGGTCGATTTCGGCGGATGGGATATGCCGCTGCATTACGGTTCACAGGTGGATGAACACCATCTGGTGCGGACCGAGGCAGGGCTCTTTGACGTTTCGCATATGGCTGTAGTCGATCTACGCGGTGCCGATTGCACGGTATTGTTGCGTCGGCTCCTTGCCAACGATGTAGCCAAGTTAAACACCCCCGGAAAGGCCCTCTATACCTGCATGTTGAATCATCAGGGCGGGGTTATTGATGACTTGATCGTCTATTATTTCGACGCCACGCATTACCGCGTCGTGGTTAACGCTAGCACCCGCGACAAAGACTTGGCGTGGATGCGTGAGTGCGTTGGCGACAGCGCCGTAGAGATCAGCGAACGCACCGATACGGCCATGCTGGCGCTGCAGGGCCCCAAAGCCAGGCAGGTACTGATCGGTTTGCTCAGTGCGGAGAATCAAGAGCGCATCGAGAAACTCTCCCGCTTCAGTTCAGCTGAGGCCGACGGTCTATTCATCGCTCGAACCGGATACACCGGCGAGGACGGTTTCGAAATCGTGATGGCGTCTGACCAAGCCGAACATTGGTGGCAGCAGCTGTTGCAGGCAGGCGCGAAGCCGGCCGGCCTGGGTGCGCGCGACACGTTGCGTCTAGAGGCTGGGATGAATTTGTACGGCCAAGACATGGACGATCAAAGTACACCGCTGGAAAGTGGGTTGTCGTGGACAGTGGCCTTTGATCCAGCGGAGCGGGAGTTCATCGGCCGCACGGCACTCGAGCAGCAGCGCAGTGATGGTGTGCCCCGTGTGCTGGTCGGCTTGGTGCTGGATCAGCGCGGCGTTCTTAGGCACGGCCAGCGCGTGATCTGCGCAAACGGGGACGGCGTGATCACGAGCGGTAGTTTTTCGCCGACGCTGGGTACGTCCATCGCTTTTGCTTCATTGCCGACCAATCATGGCAGTGAATTGGCGGTGGATATGCGCGGCAAGGCGCTGCCGGTGCGCAAGGTCAAGACACCCTTTGTGCGCGGCGGCAAGGCCGCTCCGGGTTAGGTGGTGTGCGAGTGCGTCATTGGTCAGAATGAC
>QIMA01000251.1 GCA_003233535.1 Rhodanobacteraceae bacterium | reverse complement strand
ACTGGAGGCACGCGGCGAACTGCGTGGTGGTCGCTTCATCGCAGGCCTCACCGGTGAGCAATTCGCGCTACCCGACGCTGTTGCGGCACTGCGCAACATGCGCAAGGTGGAGCCGACCGGGATCGAGGTCTGCCTGTCCGCCGCCGATCCGCTGAATCTCGTAGGAACGCTGCTGGCCGGCACGCGCATCGGCGGCATCAACGGACAACGCATTTTGTATCGCGACGGTTTGCCGATTGCGGCCCTGGTCGGAGGCGATCTGAAGCCGTTGGTGAGCATGACCAGCGGCGAACAATGGAAGGCACGAACGCGTTTGTTGCGGACCGGGGCAATAGCCAGCGAGCCGGAGGCCCATTTCGGGCGCGGTGCGGGTCGCGCTGAGATCGCGCCCTAGGCCATTACACACTTCTGTCGCGCACCGCTTTTGGTCGGAGCGTGCTTGCACACGAGCGGTCTCATCATTCCGCGCTAGACACCGTGCATTGCAAGCAAGCTCGCCGTTACACAATCAATCCTGGCTAAAAAGCCGGCAACCACATGAACGCGAAGGCCGCCGCAGTCCCCGCCGCCATCAGCAGCGTCAGCAGCACGATGCTGACGCCCATCACCAGCTTGTGTACGGCTGAATCACTGCTCTGCGCACGGAAGTACAGCTCCAGCAGCAGCAGCGGCAGATACTGACCAAAGGCCATGAAGTCGAGAAATGGCCCCTGCCCGGTCTCGGTATCGACCCCAACGCCGCCAGTGACCACCAGCCAAGCCATCAAGATGATTCGAAAGAACCACACCGCGCTGGCCACCATGAACAGCCGCAGCGCCCAGCGTCGATGCTCGACGAACTGGCGACGACGCGCGCGGCTGATAGCCATCCAGGCGAAGCCAACAATCAAAATCAGCTGGATTACGAATCCGGCGGTGAATGCAAGGCCACCGATCTCGCGGTTCAGCAACAGGTACATACCGGCCACCGCCGTGCTCACCACCGCGAGCAAATAGCTTCGCCCCAGCCAGCGGTGGAAACGCGCAAAGCGCTGGCGGATCTGCGGAATCAGCTGCAGCGGCCCACCGCCCAGAATCACCACAGTCAAGGCGATATGCGCGATCGCCGCCACGTTGTTCACGGTATACCCTGGCTGATAAGCCCCCGACAGGTGTTGATTCCACTCCACCAGCGCGCCACGCCAGGCACTGGATCCGTAGACCCAAACAACATAGGAAAGAAATAGCCACTGGCCGATTGCGGCAAAACTGAACCACATCACAGCCGATCCGCGGAGGACGGCATTGGCTCTGGCGATTGCCGACCGCTGAATGAAAGTACCCATCGTGCTCCTCGTCCAGGTTGGTTCCGCTCAGCCTCTGACTGAGGCCGTGTTAGCCCGACTATTGAACACGCTGGACGCGGCTGTCTCGCCGATTCGCAAATCGGCGAAAGTGCGCAGGGTTCATGACCGATGGCGCTTGAGTCTTATGTCCCACTCAGGCCAGCATGGGCGATCGCGCACTCGGCCCTGACCATGAACAACCTCGTCAACATCGCATTGACCACCGTGGTGGCCCTGGCGCTGCTCAATTTGCTCTGGACGGGGCTAAAGACAAAGCGATCGACCCTGAATACGGTTTGGGCGCTGTTTTGCGGGTCGTTGGCGCTGGTCATGTTGGACAGGGCCATGGGTGAGGCGCTGGGCGCGATCCAACCGCTTACTCAAATCGCGGCGGGAGGCGCCTGTGGAATATTCTGGCTAGTGGCACGATCCCTGTTTCGATCTGGCAACGCGATTGGCACGCCACACTGGCTGTTGGTTGCGGCAATTCTCGCCTCGTCGGCGGTCGCTCCAATGCTCGCCGGGTCACCATGGTTAAGCACCGAGATGCAGGCGACGATTACGACCGGACTGTGGAATTTCCAACTACTGCTTAGCTCTACGGCCATGGTGCTGTCGGCTTGGGAGGGCTTAAACGGCTGGCACGCCGGCCTTGAACGGCGTGAGCGAACGCTGCGGATTGCTTACTTCGCGACTATTGCCGGCTGCGTCGCGCTAACCCAAGCAGTAAATCCACCGGCAAACGCAAGCCAAGCCTTATTGGACCTGCAAACAGCGCTACACGCGATCTGCGCCAGTTTGGTTCTGCTAGTCGCTGGGGCGGCTGTCGCCTACCGCAACCGCCACCCACTGCTGGCAAGGTCGAATGATCGATCTGAAATCATCAGTCGAAAGGCGCCGACGGCTGAAGACCGTGGTCTGGCGGCGCGGATCGAGTCGGAGGTACGCGAGCAATCGCTGTATCTACAGCCAGAACTTAAAGTTGCATCACTTGCCGAGTTACTGGCCACGCCTGACTATAAGATCAGCCGCGCGATCACTCGCGCGCTGGATTGCGACAACTTCAATCAATACATCAATCGCTACCGCATCGAGTTCGCACAAAGACTGCTTGGCGACCATACCGATCGCTCCATCTTGGCGATCGGCATCGACAGCGGCTTCGCCTCCATCGGCCCATTCAATCGCGCCTTCAAGGCCACGACCGGAGTCACGCCAAGACAGTTCCGCGCCCAGGCGGCTACCGGACCGCTGAAGTCGCGCTGACGCCGTCCAGCGTTAGCTTAGTGCCTTGCACTTAAGCTAGCTTCTGCGCGCAAGTCGAAGCGGCTCAATCGGTGCCTCCATGTCGTTTCTTCAACCACTTTCCGAATCATAGGGTCAAGGACGTATCCGCGTCGCTCAACCTTTGACTTGTGGAGACAAAAACGTGAATAGATGGATTCCAGCATGGTGGTTATTGGCAGGCTTTCTGATTCCTGCCGGCGAGGCGTCGGCGCAGCTGCAGTCGATCGGGACGCAGTTCTGGCATCACGGCTCACCCGGGGTCGGTGGCTCGCCAGAAGCAAATGCCGATTTCGGCCGTGCCCTGACCACCGGTGACTACAACTGCGACGGCTTGCACGATGCCGCATTCGGCGTACCCCGTGACGACCAGCTTGGTGGCGCCCAGGATGGCGGTGAGGTGCTGGTGCTGTATGCGGCCAACGGCGATGCGGGATTGAGCTCCGCCGGTCGCCAGCGTTGGTCGCAGTTCAGCCTCCTCGGCAGTGGTAGCCCGACACCCTTTGAGAACTTTGGGGCGGCGCTGGCCAGCGGCGACTTTGACGGCGATGGTTGCGATGATCTGGTAATTGGCGTGCCCTTTGACGACGTTGAAGGTGTCAATGCCGCCGGCGCAGTGCACGTGCTTTATGGAAGCGCTCCCAATGGACTGACCACACTCGGCGACGACTACTGGCATCAGGGCCCGGACAGCGCAGGCGCCGCGCTTGAGGCCGGTGACCACTTCGGCAGGGCGGTGGCAGTCGGCGATTTCGACGGCGACGGCTTCGATGA
>QIMA01000529.1 GCA_003233535.1 Rhodanobacteraceae bacterium | reverse complement strand
AGGCAGGTTTTCGGCTTCGAGTCGTCGGTTTAGCGTTAGCTGATGCCTCCCGTTTCGCCGGCGCACGCTTTGCCGGGGCGCGCTTTGCGGCTGCCCGCTTTGCGGCAGGCTCACGCGTGCTTTTAGCCTTGGGGCTGGCAGCACGACGCTTTGGCGTCTTGCTCTCAGGCTGCAGCTCGGCTGCGGAATCGCGGCTTGCGGTCATGGGCTCTCCGTGCGCAGCGCCTCCACTCGGGTCAGACCGCGCGGCAGCTTCAGCCCGCGCTTGGCCCGTTCGCCGGTGAAAGGCGCCAAATCCCCTGGCTTCAGACGCAGAGTGCGCGCCCCGGCCTGCACGATCAAGTGCTGCCCCGGCGCCAGCACCGCAAAATCGACAACCAACTCGGAGCCTTCTTCAAGCTTGGCCTTGGGCACGCCGATCAACTTGTTGCCTTTGCCCTTGTCCAGTTCCGGCAAATCGCTGAGCTTGAAGATCAGCAAGTAGCCGATGCTCGTGGCCACTGCCAGCAAGCACTCGTCGACCTCTGCCAGCACCGGTTTGGGAGTCAATACCTTGGCGTTGCCGGGCAGTGTGAGTAGGGCCTTTCCGGCTTTGTTGCGGCCAATCAACTTGCCGAACTGGGTGACGAAGCCGTAACCCCAGTTGCAGGCCATAACCCACCGGTTTGGTGCATCGCCGGCTATCACGCTGACTATGGAAGAGCCCGGTGGTAGATCAAATCGGCCGGTAATGGGCTCGCCCTGGCCGCGCGCCGAGGCCAAGCTGTGAATCACGCTGGAGTACGCTCTGCCGGTGCTGTCGATCAAGGCCATTTGCTGGGTGCTCTTAGCCCGAACGCTGGCTAGGTAGCTGTCGCCCTCGCGGTAGGTCAGTGCCGTTGGGTCAATCTCGCGCCCCTTGGCGGCTCTAATCCAACCTTTTTGGCTGAGCACTACCGTCATCGGTTCAGACGGAACCAAATCGGACTCGGACAGGGCCTTGGCTGCCTCGCGTTCAATCAGCGGTGAACGCCGATCATCACCGTACTTTTCGGCGTCTGCGGTGAGCTCATCCTTGATCAGATTGGTCAGCCTGGTTGCCGAGGCCAAAATTGCACTGAGTTTTTTGCGTTCGGTTTCGAGCTTGTCCTGCTCGCCCCGAATCTTCATTTCTTCCAGCTTGGCCAGATGGCGCAGCTTGGTCTCTAGGATCGCTTCAGCCTGCAGATCGCTCAGCGCGAAACGCTCCATCAGTACCGGCTTGGGCTCATCTTCGGTGCGGATGATCCGAATCACTTCGTCCAGATTCAGATAGGCGATCAGCAGGCCTACGAGGAGGTGCAGGCGTGCCTCTACCTTGCCCAAACGGTGTTTGAGGCGCCGTTTGACGGTGTTGCGACGAAAGCGTAGCCATTCGCTAAGCAAGTCACGCAGGCCTTTGACCCGGGGTCGACCGTCTAGGCCAATCATGTTTAGGTTGACGCGGTAGCTGCGTTCTAGATCTGACGTGGCAAACAGATGCCCCATCAGTTCCTCGCTATCGACCCTGTTCGAGCGCGGTATCAGTACCAGTCTGACCGGATTCTTATGGTCCGATTCGTCGCGCAGATCTTCCAGCCAGGGCAGCTTCTTGGCGCGCATCTGGTCGGCAATTTGCTCCAGCACTTTGGCTGGTGATACCTGATGGGGCAGGGCGGTAACCACGATCTGGCCTGGTTCACGGATCCAAATAGCACGCGCCCGCACCGAGCCGTGGCCGGTTTCGTATAGTTTTAGCAACTCGTCGCGAGGGGTGATGATTTCCGCCTCGGTGGGGTAGTCCGGACCGCGGACATGCTTGGTCAGCGCCAGGGTGTCCGCTTCGGGGTCATCGAGTAGATGCAGACATGCGGCGACGATTTCGCGCAGATTGTGCGGCGGAATATCGGTGGCCATGCCCACGGCAATGCCGGTACCGCCATTGAGCAAGGCGTGCGGAACACGACAAGGCAGCCAACTGGGTTCGTTCAGAGTGCCGTCGAAGTTGGGCGAAAAATCGACCGTGCCGTCATCGACTTCATCCAGCAGCAGCTTAGCGAAGGGCGTGAGCTTGGCCTCGGTATAGCGCATCGCGGCGAAGCTCTTGGGGTCATCGGGCGAACCGAAGTTGCCCTGGCCCTCAATCAGCGGATAGCGGTAGCTGAACGGCTGTGCCATCAACACCATGGCCTCGTAGGCCGAGGAATCGCCGTGCGGGTGGTACTTGCCGATGACGTCGCCGATGGTGCGCGCGGCCTTCTTTGGCTTGGATGTCGCCGAGAGTCCGAGTTGGCTCATCGCATAGATGATGCGTCGCTGGACCGGCTTCAGGCCGTCGCCGAGAAAGGGCAGAGCCCGATCCAGAACGACGTACATGGAGTAGTTCAGATAGGCGCTCTCGGCGTAGTCACGCAGCGGGATCCGCTCAAGTCCGCCGGAAAAGCGATCAGTAGGTTCGTTGGGTTCAGTCATCGAGTTCGATCATTGAGAGCAATGCAGTGGTTTGTTGGCCGGTTCCGGCCCGAGCTCCAAGGCCTGCGCGGCGGGCCTGTGAGCCGGCGGTGACGGGCGATGGGGTGTTCGCTTAGTCCGATTCTGGGGCGACGTATCCGGCCGGCTTCATGGCGCCGGCGCCAAACAAGAATTTTTCCATTTCCGCGGCCAAGAAGGACCGTGTCTTGGCATCTAACGGCGATAGACGGTTCTCATTGATCAGCATGGTCTGGTGAGTGAGCCATTCCTTCCAGGCCTCCTGGCTGATGTTTTCAAAAATACGTTGGCCCAGAGGACCTGGGTAGGGCGCACGGATCAAGCCCTCAGCATCACGCAGCAGCTTGCTGCAGTGTACGGTTCTGCTCATTGATCATCCTTTGCTAGCTTGGCGATCGCCGCATGCGATTCGGCCGGGGATCAAACACGGCGCACGCGCGACGGTATTGCCCTATCGTCCCATAATCGGCGCATGCAATGGATAAACGTCAGCTGAGCCTGAGCCTTTCCAGCGCGATATGCTCTCAATTCATTAACTTTGGCAGGCCGCTGCGCGGAAGTTGGTCGCTGTTCACGACGTCGGCGGATACTTAGCCTTGATCCGTTAGTTTCCGCCACGCCCGGAGACACGCTCAAATTGGTTGCGCAGATGAGCAATCTCGCAGCGGAAACACACGCTAGTGTTTACATCGGCGCCAGTTTGTTCCGCGATGGGTTTGAGGACCCACTTTAACCCGGAGTTAACCCGGATGTTTCATGAACTCGCGCGATGATCGCGCAGGACATTAGTCGTCCAGTGATTTTGTGTAGTGGTTCATACACCCGACTGAGAAAAAATCGCTGGGCGATCAAGGGCCTAGCGAGGGCGCGTGAAGTTTATGAAATATCCGGGTTAAGAACAGTTAGTCCGACTGGAGGCTGCTTCAACCGGCGTCGTGGCCGCAATTATCCGGGCGGGCTCATTCCACGCAGCGATGGGCGTGGGCTCGCGACCCAATATGTCGGCCAGAGCATTGGGCCGCGGCGCATTATCGCGAGCGAGCAGCTCTAGGTGCCCGAAGGAGTAGGGCGTTAGGTGCAAGAAGTCGCAGATGTGGCTGAAACTGCGGCATAGCCAGTGCGGAATCTGGATAACGCTGGAGCGCCGAACTCCGCCACGCAGGCGGTGCAGATAATCGCGCAGCACGAATTCTTCGGCGCCACCCAGCTCTACGACCCGCTCAGGCGCCCACTGTAGTATTTCCGCATCGTTAGCATTAGCCATGGCGGCGAGTGCCTCGGCTAGGTCGTCGACCGACATGCACGCCAAGCGCCCCTGCGATGAGCTGGGCAGCAGATAGAGCGGCATGCGCGCGAGCGTCCGCAACCACCAGGCGCCGAATCCGTCGTCACCGTCCAGTAGCGAGGGGCGGACGATGACGATTTCGCCCTCGGTTTTCTGCAGTCCCTGTTCTCCGGCCAGCTTGGATCGAATGAACCCGCTGCCGGCGTCGGCATGCAGGCCCAAGGCGGAGACGTGCAGCATGCGCAGATTGCGCTCGGTACAGGCCAGCGCCAGCGCCAGCGGCGCATGCTGATGGATTGCCTGGAAGCGCTCACGCCAGCGTTGCCGCAAAATGCCGACACAGTTGATCACCACATCGATGCCATTCAGTAGTGCGTCCCAGGCGCTGCTGTCTTGCAGCTCTTGGAAGCGACATTGGCGCTGTTCTAGCTGGGTTTCGGTAGCCTTCGCGCCAAATCGGCTGCCGATAATCACCCGATTGCCTGAGCGGATTAGCGCTTGCACCGTATGCCCACCGATAAAGCCGCGGCCACCTAAGACCAGAACGGTCGCGGGTGCTTCGATTGTTGTCGTCGTTGTAGTGTCCGGATCGGTCGATTGGGGTGACGGCATTCGTTGCTCTGCGGTTGTGGCCAGCGAGGCTGGAATCTATGCTTGCACTGATCGCGGTACAAGAGGCAACGTCAACTGTGAGTGGATCGCTGGTCGTTTACTACGATCGTTGTTGCCCGCTATGCGTGACAGAGATGGAAAACCCTGAAGGCCGCTGATCGAAACGCGCGTTTGACCCTGGTTGATTGCTCTACCCGACTGAGGAAAAATCGCTGGGCGATGCTAGCCCGGATATTTCATAAACTTCACGCGCCCTCGCTAGGCCCTTGATCGCCCAGCGACTATTCTCAGTCGGGTGTATGAACCACTACAC
>QIMA01000417.1 GCA_003233535.1 Rhodanobacteraceae bacterium | reverse complement strand
TTTCGAGGCCCTGTCCAAACTCCAGGAGCAGGCGCACCGTGAGCCAAACCTGCGTAGTCATGGCGACCGAACTGAATCTGCGTCGACCACATCGAGTTCAAACGAAACAACGACCGGGAACGCTGCCTTGACATCGTTCTAAATCGTTTATATCGTTTAAATCAATTTTCGACGAAGGCCACGACAATGACGGCGTCGATCCTCTACGGCTCCGCCCTGCGCTCGCTGCTCGATCGCCGCAACGGCGACGAGCACGCGTCCATCCTTGCTGAGCTTGGCGGCACCGATCGCAAGCGCGTTGAAACGCTGCAGGCGCTGGACCTGGAGCGGATTCCGCTCGATCAATGTCTAACGCTGCTATTCAACGCTAACGACGCTGCGGCGATGACCAATCTGCGCGGTTTGCGCAAGCGCTTTAATGATCTGTCTCAGCGCGTAGGCAGCGAGCTGCGGTTTATGGTCGACAGCGGCAAGCGCACAGATCCGAGCCAGCGGGTGGTCTGGTTTTCGGGGCCAGATCAGCGGGCCGAATCCGGCAGCCGTTTTTCCCGCGCCACGACGGCCGATTTGGCTGACCAAACACTGATTCGACCGCGCATCGCGCGGTTGCCGGACGAGGGCGACGAATCGAAGATCCCGGTCAAAGTGTTCGTTTCCTATGCACGCAACACTGACAGCGCGAAAGCCGTCGATTTGAAGGAGCGCTTGGAGCGTCGCTTCCGCGCGTCTGATCGTTTCAACGTGCGCTTCTGGATGGACCTTCACCTCGAGCTGGAAGAATGGGAACCGCAGATCGAGCGTGAACTGAGAGCCTGTGGATTTGGTTTGTTCTTGCTCAGCCCCGGCTTTCTGGCCAGTGACTTCATCCGGCAGCACGAGTTGCCAACATTTAGGTACGGCGGTCGTGACAGCGGCAAGCCTTGCGCTGCCGTGGGTTTTGCCCCGATCAATAACAAGCACGACGATCTGGCAGGTCTGGATACCCTGCAGCTATATCGATTCAAGGTAGGACGGCAAGAGCGCTGCTACGCCGAGCTCAAGCCGGATCAGCGTCAGGCCTTTGTCGACGGGCTTTACGACAAGCTCGCTGAACTGTTCACAAAGCAGTTCCTGCCGCACGCGTTGGCTGGCGAAGGCAAAACCGGCGAACCTGCGGCTCGATTGATCGCTCGCTCCAGACTGTCCGCCGAATTTGCTCCCTCAACGTCGAACGACGCCAACGCGTATTGCGACGCCGATTTCGGCGAGTGGGTCGGCAATCTACCGGCGAACCTACAGCGCTCGCGCGCAGCGCGGACCGACTGGGACGCGCTGGAGCAGAACGACAACTTATCGGGCAAGGGGTTGGATGCGCTGGACGAGCTGATCGAGTGGGCCTGCGAGGAAGTCGGGCCGGTGTTTTGCGCGGTCCTTGGCCAGTACGGGATGGGCAAGACCACCACGTTGAAATGGCTGACCCAAGAACTGCTGAATCTTCGGGCTAGCGGCAAGCAGGCGCCACTGCCGATCTACATCGATTTGCGCATTGGTAGTGACGATATCGGTCGCGTCCCGACTCTCGAAGGACTGCTGGACGAACACATACGGCGCAATTCCAAACTCGCCGAGAGCATGACTAGCGCGCGCGATCTGCTCGCTCTGGTGCGCGAACAGAACGCCTTGCTGATTTTCGACGGCTTGGACGAAAAAATTGTCCATCTGTCGCGGAAGTTCGCGGGCGACTTTATCCGTGAGCTGTGGAAAGCCCTGCCGCCGATCGAGCGGCAGCGCCAAAGCGGCGGTCAGGGCAAGCTGTTGATCTCCTGCCGATCGCACTATTTTCGTGATCTGCAGCAGCAGGCAGGTATGTTCTTGGGGGAGGGGCGCGAGGGCCTGCGGCGCAGCCGAACTCAAGCCTCTTTGCAAGATCAGTCCGATTCGCCGCAGTCTGAGGGCGATTATCGGCTGTTTATCATGCTGCCGTTCAACGAAACCCAGGTGCACGACTATCTGCAGGAAGCCACCGGCAGCGCCGAGCGCGCGGATCAGGCGCTCGCCCTCATCCGCAGCGTGCACAACCTAAGCGAACTGGCCGAGCGACCGGTGCTGCTTGCGCACCTCAGCGAGCACCTGCTGGGTTTGGAGCAGGCAGCCGCGCGCGGCGAGGTGATCAACGCCGCCGCCGTCTATGAGCGAGTCGTCGCCCAGTGGTTTATTCGCGACGACGGCAAGCATCAGCTGGATCCGGAGCACAAGCGGGTGCTGATGCAAACGCTGGCGGCGAAGCTGCACAGCGAAGGCCGACGCGAGCTGCCGGTGGCGGAACTGGAAGAATGGCTGGATGAGTTTCTGGCCGAGCAGCCGGCGATTGCCGGTGCCTACAGCACGCGACCTCGGGAGCTGCTGAAGGAAGACCTACGCACCGCCACATTCTTGATCCGCCCGGAGAGCGGAGAGTCTTCCGGTTTGTTCCGGTTCGCGCATAGCTCGCTGCAGGAGTTCTTCCTCGCCGGCTTTCTGCTGCGGGCGCTGGTCAAGCATCAAGGCCAGGGCTGGAACCTGCCCAAACCCTCTGCTGAAACGCTGGATTTCTGTCTGCAAATGCTGGTCCGCGCCCAGCCCCATGCGCAGAACAAAGCACTCAGTGCGTGGGCGACCCTGCTGGAAGCAGGCGGCCCGGCAGCTGAACTCGCATTTCAGGTTTGGCTCAAGGCTCGCGAACAGGGGGTGCTCGAGCCCGCCCCCAGCCGACTCGTCCTGGACGATGCCGATCTGCAGGAGCTGCACGTGCTGGGCAGCAGTGAAAAACCGTGGATTCTGCCCAATGCCAGCTTCCAGCGGAGCTGGTTGATGCGCACGCGCTGGCGCCATGTGCATTTGGTCAACGCGGATTTCTCCGGCGCCCATCTGGAGCAGGCCGAGTTCGATCACTGTCGATTGGATCGCGCGGCAATGGACGATGCGGCTTTGGGCGGCTTGTTGGTGCGCATGGGTTCAGCACGCGACGTGGATTTGGGCCGCGCCCAGGACCAGGCGTCGGGAAGCGCATGGTGCCTGCAGCCAGACCAGCGGCCTGAGCAAATTGGGGCCGCTCTGCAGTTGGAGAATGGCTCGGTAGCGGCTGCTGCCGGCGCCATTCTCGAACGGCAGGGCGGCCACTTTGGTTTTCTGACCGCCTGCGCCTTTGCCCCCGATGGCCGCTCCGTGATCAGCGCTTCCCGGGACAACACTCTGCGCCTGTGGGACCTGGAATCCGGCCGCTGCGTCAAAGTCCTCGAAGGTCATCAATCCCCGGTCACCGCCTGCGCCTTTGCCCCCGATGGCCGCTCCGTGATCAGCGCTTCATGGGACCATACCCTGCGCCTGTGGGACCTGGAATCCGGCCGCTGCGTCAAAGTCCTCGAAGG
>QIMA01000063.1 GCA_003233535.1 Rhodanobacteraceae bacterium | reverse complement strand
CGAACGCCTGCAGGTTTCCAGCGATGGCGGCGTACAGGTTCCGGTCACCGTCCTGCGCCACGGTGACACGCCGGTCGACGGCAGCGCGCCGCTGTGGCTGAATGGCTATGGCGCTTACGGCGAAAGCCTCGATCCTGGCTTTGATGCCGACCGACTCAGCCTGCTCGAGCGCGGCGTAATCATCGCCTATGCCCACGTGCGCGGCGGCGGCGAACGTGGTGCAACCTGGCACGATCAAGGCCGTCGCGAATTGAAGCCGAACAGCTTTAGCGACTTTCTTGCAGTCGCTGACGCCCTGGTTGCACAAGGCTATGCCGCGCCAGACCGAATGGCCGCAGTCGGCGGTAGCGCCGGTGGCTTGCTAGTGGCCGCAGCGATCAATCGGCGCCCGGATCGCTTTCGCGCCGCCCTGCTGCAAGTGCCCTTCGTCGACGTGGTCAGCTCGATGCTCGACGAATCGTTACCGCTCACTCAGCTTGAGTACGCCGAATGGGGCGATCCGCGTAAGGCGGAGGACTACGAGGCCATGCTCAGCTGGTCGCCCTACGAGCAACTGCGTCCCGCCGCCTTTCCCGCCATCCTGGCTACCGCCGGCCTGCACGACGGTCAAGTCGCCTATTGGGAACCGGCCAAGTACGTGGCCAAGGCACGCCAATTAAACACAGCCGCGCAGCCAATATTGCTCAAGATCGATTTCGGCGCGGGCCATCAGGGTATTAGCGGGCGCTACAGCTCACTCGGCGAAGTGGCGATTAGCTACGGCTTTGTGCTGCAGATTCTGGACGCCTGGTAGTGCTGCGTCACCAGCCTGAACGAATCGGTCTGACTCTGGACAGCTGCGGCTGGGCAGATGTCGCCGAACTCGAAACACTTGCCGGTCTCCACACCGATTCTATTTGTCAGACAACGGCGTTTGGCTTACACATCAGGTTCCGGCGGCCTTCTTGCAGACATTCGCAAATCCTCTCAGCTCAGTGCCAGAGGCCAGCTCCACTAGCCAGTAACAGCGTGGGGTCTAAGGGCTCACGGCTAGACCTCAGCTTATGCAGGATTAGGCACCTGTAGGTCGTGCAAAGCGGAGCGTGCACGACGGTATGCTTAGGCGCAACACTACAGCCCAATCAGCAAAACCATGACGCAAGCTAGCAAAGACCAGATCTGCGCCCTGCTCAAGGGCATAGAAACCGGCGACCCAGCCGCTGTGGCGGTGGTCAACGAAGCGAAGTACATCCAGCACAACCCACAGACCCACGAAGGTAGCGAGGGGCTGGCGGCGCTGTTCAAGCGCTTGTCGAAGACCTCGCCCAGCGTCAATATCGTTCGAGTTTTCGCTGACGGCGACTACGTCTACGCGCACACCGAATACGATTTCGGCAAACCCAATGTGGGTTTCGAAGTGTTCCGTTTCGAGGATGGTTTCGCGGTTGAGCACTGGGACAACATCCAGAGACGGCTAGGGCCCAACGAGACCGGTCGTACGATGGTCGACGGCGCTATCGAGGCTATTGATCTAGACCGCACCGCCGCCAACCGGGAGATCGTGCGCAGCTTCGTCAATGACGTGCTGATCGACGGACAAACAGCTCAACTCAATCGCTTCCTCGATCGCGAACAGATGATCGAGCATCACCCCCGTATCGAAGACGGCCTGTTGGCGCGGGCGAATGCAAACACCCAGTCCGACGCCAAGATTCGCTATGACCGGATGCATCGCATCCTCGCCGAAGGCGACTTCGTACTCAGCGTGTGCGAAGGGACGATTGATGGCGCCCCCTCTTCGCTTTATGACTTGTACCGCGTCGCCGACGGCAAGCTGGTGGAACACTGGGACACGGTCGAGGTGATTCCACCGCGCGCCGAATGGAAGAACGATAACGGTAAGTTCTGAGCGTGCGGCCAACTTCTGTAAGCGAGTCGGCACTGAAACGCCGTTGCTCTAGGCCATAGTGCTGGGAAGCGCGAGTCGACAGGCATACCCAGTCGCGGCCACGGCGACAGTGCGCACGCACATGCCTGAGGACGGTCCCGACTGGGGAGTCCTCAGCGAAGCCCTGCATTATCTACATGGTGGGGCCTTCGAAACCATCTTCAAACACCGGTGGACATGGCTCACCCATCAATTCAGGAACCAGGGTGACGCCATCAACGCCGGCTTCGATGATGCTACCCGCATTAATATCTTCAGCAATGAAGCGGATCTGGAACTGGTTGGTATTGGCGACAAAGTCTGACACCCGAAACTGGCTGTACACCCATTGTGCTGCAACACCTGTGCTGACGGTCTCAAGCGTGATCCACGAGGCACCGGCATCATCAGATACGGCAACCACAAAACTGTCATCACTATTGCCATTGTCTCCCCACCATCGCCAGTAGGAGATGTGTGCGTTCGGACTGCTGGCATCCATCACCGGCGAGACCAGTCGGGTGGCACCACCATCGACGTCGGTGTTGCCCGCCGCGTTGTCCGTAACATAGGCTGAGCCCGATGAATCCGCATCCCATGGTGGATCCTGACGTCGCCCATACCCGGATGGAATACCGCGCTCCCAGGCACCCGCGGTCAGGCCCGGGTCATTGTCAACGGTCCAGCCCTGATCCAGTTCAAAGGTGTCCCTGAATGTGTCATTGAAAGAATCACCCACCCGACGAAGAAATCGCCTGTCCGCTGAGTTTTCTGGGGTAAACGGATGGTGGACTATGGCAGAACTGGTGGTTTCAACATCCACCTTGAAACTGACGGTAGAGACGCATTCCATTGCTGGCAACGTCGCTTCATAGCGTGCACCAGCAACAGGGACCAGCGGTGCAGACACATCGCCACTGCCATAGTCGTATATGAAACTGGCTGAATTGAACATGGCTGGTAAACCATCACGATCAAGTATGTCCACCTGAAAACTGCTGCCCGTGGTGGGAATATCAGCAGCAATCGGTGTGGCTTGCTCGATGCGAATTTGAGGCGCACCGTTCAGACAAATACCGACTGGGTTTGCCAGTGCGTTCTGCAAAGCAACATTGGCCAGTGAGGTCGCCTGATTCGAGCCACCAGCAGCCGAGCAGCCTGCATTGGTATGAATGCCGATTGAGGTGCCGGTGCCTTCAATCTCGACAGCCGAGCCTGAATCACCGCCTGTAGTATCGACTGCATATCGCAGGGTAGTGCCTGCAATACTGGCAATGGGACCCGTGTGTGTGGTCTGTGCCTGACTCCATAGCTGTGGCGTGCCTTGTGTACCATCGACAGTGCCATATCCAGTGATCCGGATGGTCTCTCCACCGGGTATCGCCGGGGGCTGCGCCAAGATGAAATTGTTGCCCTGTGCCTCAAATGGGGTCAGTTGGGTCTGACTATTGGGGTGGGCTCCGAAGTAGGCCCAGTCATTGCC
>QIMA01000230.1 GCA_003233535.1 Rhodanobacteraceae bacterium | reverse complement strand
CCGCCGTTGCCTAGGCGCGCTCCGCCTACGAGTGGCTGGCCGTAATCAATGTCGGTCGCCGGTAGATTCACTTGGCCCTGAATCAAAACCTGACTGGGCCGTACCCGACGCACGTTGACCGTCGCTGGTGCCGAATCATTGCCGGCGCGATCGGTAGCGACCACGCTGATCAGATTGTCGCCCAACTGCAGCGCAACGGCGGCAATCGACAACAGGCCGCTGGAGTCGCTGGTTTGGGTCTGCGTGGACGCGCCGTTGCTGATCTGCACTCGGATTCCTGCCTCAGTGCTGATCACCACCGGAATGTGCGCGGCGATGATTTGCAGTTGATCGACCGGCTCCAAGATGCTCACCGCTGGAGGTGTCAGATCCAGGGTAAACGTGAGGTCAGCAGTAGCGCTGTTGCCGATACTGTCTGCGGCTTCGATGCGCAACTGATGGACGCCTTCGCTGGCTACCGTACCGGGAACCACGAAGGGTAGACCGTCTAGCAGGATCGTTTGCGTCTGCAGATTCGGGTCGCTGATCTGTACGTCGATCAGCACAGCCGAGTTGAGTAGCGCGTCATCTTCCACGCCGCTGACGGTGATTACTGGCGGGGTTGAATCGACGACGAATTGCAGACCCGCTGGCGGCACGGTGATGGCATTGCCGGGCTGATCAACCGCCGTCACCCGCAGCTGATGTGGGCCATCGCTCAGTTCGCTAATGACGGCGAGGTACTGGCCTGGGTTGCCGCCATCGACGCTCATCGCGCCGGCAGGTAGTCCGTCGACCTCTAGCGAAACCTGGTCCACCGAACTGAGCGCGTCTGTAACGCTAGCGACGACACTGATCTCGGCGCCGGTTAATGCACTGGGAAGCGGCTCGATCAGAATAACCAGCGGCGCGCTGAGATCTACCAAACTGGCGCCCGCGCTGCTCAGCTCGACCCACTCGGGTAGTCCCTGGGTGTTGCCAAGCTGGGCGGAAAGCACGACACGGTAGTCGCCCAAGCTTAAGCCGTCGCTAGCGAAGCTAAAGCTATCGGTGGTTTGAGCGCCCGTGGCCAGATCTATCGACAGCGCGACCTGCTCGATCAACTGACCGGATGCCAGCGAGCGCAGCTCGACGCGCAGCGGTATCGCGCTTAGGTCGAACGCGGCGACGTTGGTCACGGCGTAGGAGCCACTGATCGCTTGCGGCGGCTCAACGCTGTCGGCAGCGATGATCAAGCTTCCGCTTAGCGCGCTTAAAGTGGACTGCGAACGGATCAGCAGATGCTGCACGGACGGCGATTCGTTGCCCGCCGCATCGGTTGCTAGTGCGATGAGCAGATTGTCACCTTCGACCAGCGGAACGGCTTCGAATACGGCCGTGCCGGCAGGGTCGGCAAGCGCTTGCGCGGAGCCGCCAATGTACTGCAGTTGCACCTGCGCGCCGGGCTCGCTGGCGATCGCCACGGTCACCTGCGCGGTGCTGATGACCGCCCCAGCGTCTGGCTGAGTAAAGGTCAGCGGCGGCGGCGTCAGGTCGATGGTGAAGCTGAGCTCGGCCTCCGCGCTGTTTCCGGCGGCGTCAGTGGCGGCGACATACACACTGTGATCGCCTTCGCTCGCGACCACCGCAGGACCTGTCCACGGCACTCCGTCGAGCAGTATCACGGTGTTGGCCAAATGCGCATCCAGCACCTGCACGGAGAGGGTACGCGGTGCGTTGTAGAGCCCGCCATTGTCGGCGCCGGTGATGGTGATCTGTGGCGCGACGCTGTCCACGGTCAAGCTCGCCGGACCTATTTGGGCCAAATTTCCGGCGCCGTCGAGCGCATCGAACTCGAAGCTATAGTCGCCGTCGGCAAGCGGTCCGAAACCGATCAGGAACTGACCGGCATAATCGATGCCGGCGGTCATCGCACGCCACTGGCCGCCCTGCAGGCGAGCACGGACTCGCACCAGCGAACTGTGCAGATCTCTGGCGCGCAGATCCCAGCGGAAGCTACTGGGGACGACATCACCGTCTGCCGGGCGGGTCAGGCTGAGCGTCGGCGCCAGCGCATCCACAACGACGAAAGACTGGAAGTCCAAGACGCCGGCAAAGGGTCCTCCCGCGACGCTTAGGCTGACCAAATAGCTACCTAATCCCAACGCATTGGCGGGAAGATCCAGCTGCGAATCCCAGCTCTCGCCCAAGCCTAAGTCGATACTCTGCGCAATCTCCGCCAGCGGTGCGGACTGCAGCGACCGGCGAATGCTCGCTCTGATCGGCACATTGGTCAGCGCAAGATCACCGTCATTGAGCACTTGCAGCGCAATACTGATCGGCAGCCCTATCGGCAGCGGCTGGGCGGGCACTTGAAGACTGCCGCTGAGCCGCGGCGTCTGACCCACATCAGCGACAGTTTGCGTTGCCGCCGTCTCAGCCAACAGCGCCTGTTGCCACAGCTCGGCGCGGAGCAGGTACTGACCGGGATCTAGTGCGGACTGCGGGTTCAGAGTGAGGCTGTAACTGGCGTCAAAGCCAGGACTCATAGCCGGTAGCGCGACCATCGTGTCGGCGAGGACGTCACCGCCGACCGTTTCTAGCCGCAGACGCAACTCGGCACTGGCGACGCTGCGATTTCCGCTTCTGTAATCCACGCGCAAACTCGCGCCCACCGGCAATCCTGGAGGCACAGTCGCCAAATCAGGTTGCACGGTTAGCGCAAACTCACTCACTGCCGCGACCGCGAACGGCGCAACCGAGCTAGCTACAAGCGCGCCGCTAGAGTCACTCAGCTGCGCCTCCACGCGGTAGTCGCCAGCGGCGACCAGTCCCGGCATCCAGCTAAACGGGCGTTCAGGGACGTTGCCCACAGCGGGAATCGTGACTGCCTGCTGCTGCAGCGTCTGCACGGCGCTGCCGTTGGCATCAACGATGCGTATACGCAGCTGGCCAGCCATTACGGTGCCACCGGGAACTATACTCAGCGCGCCAAGCAGAGTCTCCGTAGGCGCAACCTGCAGCGACGCAAGATCCAGCGCCAGCTGCGGCAAGCCGTCGGCACTGACGGCAAAGCGCAGGCTCGCGGAGTTGTTACTGGTGGAGCCTTCTACGAGTTGCTGATTAGGATCGATTTGCAGCTGAACTAGGTGCAATCCGGTTACCGAAAGCTGCGGCAGTATCCAGCTCACCACGCTTTCTTGCCCCGGCAGCAGCGGCGTTAACATGGTGGCTGGCACGGCCACTGCGCCGCTGGGCGTCGCCAGCGTTAACCGCACGTCGATGCCTGCTGAAGGGCCAGAGCCGCGATTGCGTACGCGTGCCGTCAGCCGCGGCTGGTCGCCGGGGCGAACACTGTTGGGTAACAGGCTCAGGTCGCTGTCGCTGACTTCCAGATCCGGCAACCCATCGGCCGGCACGACGACGCTAATG
>QIMA01000233.1 GCA_003233535.1 Rhodanobacteraceae bacterium | reverse complement strand
ATGAACCACTACACCGCTCCTGCGGAAAAACCACTGGGCAATCAATGTCCTGCGCGATCATCGCGCGAGTTCATGAAATATCCGGGCTAACGATCAATGGAGTCAACAGTGATGAGTTTGGGTCGAACAATCTTTGCGGTCGGCCTCGCGCTGACCTTGTGCAGTTGCACGACAGCACCCGTAGCCAGCAGTTCGAGCGCAGCTGACGAAGCAATGAGCTATCCCGTATCTGAACGCGGCGAGCAAGTCGATCGCTATGCCGGCGTCGACGGCCCCATTGAGGTAGCAGACCCCTACCGCTGGTTGGAACAGCTCGACAGTAAACAGACTCGACGCTGGATTAGCGCTCAGAATCAGCTAACGGACGCCCACTTAGGAAAGATCGCGGACCGCGGCGCGATCAAAAACCGCCTAACAACCCTGTGGAACTTCGAGCGATTCGGCGTTCCCAGCAAACACGCCGAACGCTACTTCTACACCCACAACAACGGCCTCCAGAACCAGGCGGTACTCTACGTCAGCGATGACCTGGAGCAGACACCGGACGTTCTGCTGGACCCGAACACCTTGTCCGAGGACGGCACCATCGCGCTCACCGGTGCCCAGATCAGTGAAGACGGTCGCTGGCTAGCCTACGGAACCGCTTCAGGCGGATCAGATTGGCAGCAGTGGCGAGTGCGCGAAATCAGCAGCGGTGCAGACACCGGCGACGTGATCGACTGGGTCAAGTTCTCCAGCGCCAGCTGGGCCAAAGACAGCAGCGGCTTCTATTACTCGCGTTACGACGCGCCCGACGATGGCGACCCGCTGAAGGCGGTTAACGAAGAACACAAGGTCTATTTCCATCGCCTAGGCACCGCCCAAGCTGACGATCGGCTGGTCTACGCGCGCCCGGATCAACCCAAGTGGGGCTTCAATGCCCAAGTCACTGAGGACGGCCGTTTCCTGGCGATCACCGCCTCAGAAGGCACCGACGAGCGCAATCGCTTCTACTATCAGCGCCTGGAGCCAGCCAATGCGCCGGTAGTCGAGCTGGTCGGTGAACTTACCGCCAGCTTCAGCTTTATCGACAACGACGATGAGGTTTTCTACTTCCTGACCAATCTTGACGCGCCTCGCTACCGAATTGTTGCCACCGACATTTCTCGACCTGGGCACTGGTCCACAGTAGTCGCCGAGAACGACGCCACGCTAGTCGGCGCAAGTGCCGTCGGCGAGCGATTTGTGCTGGAGTATTTGCGCGACGCCGCCAGCCAGGTGCGCATCGCCGATCGACGCGGTCGAATCGAAAGTGACGTCCAGCTTCCTGGCTTGGGCAGCGCTGAGGGCTTTGCAGGTTCGCGGAAATCCAGCGAAACCTTCTACAGCTACACCAGCTTCAACACGCCCCCTAGCGTGTACCGGCTAAACGTCGAAACTGGCGTATCGACGCTGTATCGGAGCCCGACCACGCCGCTGGATGAAACCCAGTTCGAGACTCGACAGGTGTTCTATCCGAGCAAGGATGGCACCCAGATTCCGATGTTCATCACCGCCCGCAAAGGCGTGCAGCTGGACGGCAACAATCCGGTCCTGCTCTACGGCTATGGCGGCTTCAATATCCCGGTGACGCCCAGCTACAAGGTCTCGATGGCGGTGTGGCTAGATATGGGTGGCGTGTACGCCGTGGCGAATTTGCGCGGTGGCGGCGAATACGGTGGCCAATGGCACCACGCCGGCACCAAGTTGAACAAGCAGAACGTGTTCGACGACTTTGCCGCTGCCGGCGAGTACTTAATCGCCCAGAATTGGACCCAGCCGGCAAAACTGGCCATTTTTGGCGGCAGCAACGGTGGTCTGCTGGCTGCCGCGACCGCGCAACAGCGCCCCGAGCTATTCGCCGCGACGGTGCCCATCGTCGGTGTTTTGGACATGTTGCGCTTCAACCAGTTCACCATCGGCTGGGCCTGGGAAAGCGACTACGGCTCACCGCAAGATCCGCACGAGTTTGCCGCTCTTTACGCCTATTCGCCGCTGCACAATGTACGACCTGATGTCGCCTACCCGGCCACGTTGATCGTCACCGGCGATCACGACGACCGCGTTTTTCCGGCGCATAGCTTCAAGTATGCGGCTGCGCTGCAATCGGCCTACAGCGGTGAGCAACCGATGCTGATTCGAATCGACACCCGCGGCGGACACGGCGCCGGTAAGCCGACTGCTAAGCAGATCCTGGAGTGGACGGATATTCTCGGATTTCTAAAGAGCGAGTTGGATTTTTAGCCCGGATATTTCATGAACTCGCGCGATGCTCGCGCAGGGCATTGATTGCCCAGTGGTTTTTCCGCAGGAGCGGTGTAGTGGTTCATACACCCGACGGAGGAAAAGTCGCTGGGCGATCAAGGACCTAGCGAGGGCGCGTGAAGTTTATGAAACATCCGGGTTAGGAACGATCATGCTTGGCTATGCCCGCATCAAGGACTCCTGAGCTTTTAGCAGCTAGCTGAACAACACGATAGATTCGCTTGCCAGCTGGGATTGCTTCTCGCGGCCTGTTCCGCGCACCATGAGCGGATGAAACGCGCATTCGCTGTCGCCTTGTTGATTACCGCTATGGCGGCATCCGTCCTGCTGCCGCACCCCGAGTACTATGCCGGCGAGCGGCTGCATGCCGCGCTGGGCCGCGCGCTGGCTGCGTTTGCCTTGGGCCGATCCCTGGACGGCCTGATCTCGGTTGCTCAGGGCACCGAAGTGGCAATCGAACCTGCCGGCGTCGGAGTCACGCTGGCACCTGGGCAGATACTCGATCCGGTGAACGATCTGGTCGAGCAGTTTTCCTCGCTGATGCTGGTAGCCGCCGCCTCGCTGGGCGTCCAACAACTGCTGTTGGGCATTGGCGCTTGGTGGCCGCTAAAGCTGGTAACCGCCGGACTGCTGCTGATCACCGCAATCATCGTGCTGGCGCGCAAACGGGTGCCCGTGCCGCTGGCCTGGATCGCTGCATTGCTGCTATTGATACGGTTTGCGGTCCCCATAGCGGCCCTGGCTAGCGAAGCCGGGTGGCAGTTGCTGCTCGCCGGCCCATTTGCCTCTGCCAACGCCGAACTGGAGAAAAGTAGCGAGATTCTTAGTGCGCAGGTCGAAACCACGCCGGTCACCGCCGATCCAGACAGCGGCTGGATCGGCTCTGCCGAGCGCTGGTGGCAATCCACGCGAGAGACTATGGATCCGAGAGCCAAGCTGGCCGCCATCGAGAAAGCGGCAGACCGCATTGTTGGCCGGCTGATCGAGTTGATCGCGGTGTTTGCCTTGGAAAGCCTGATCTTTCCGCTGCTTTTTCTATCTGCCCTTTTGCGCACACTGGCGCCGCTCAGCCGCTGGCTCGCCAATGCCGGTCAGCCGCCGCTCGCAG
>QIMA01000349.1 GCA_003233535.1 Rhodanobacteraceae bacterium | reverse complement strand
AGGGAGCGGTGTAGTGGTTCATACACCCGACTGAGGAAAAATCGCTGGGCGATCAAGGGCCTAGCCAGGGCGCGTAAAGTTTATGAAATATCCGGGCTAGGGCCGCTGCAAGGGCCATTGGCGCCTTCATCAGCAACTCCGCGGCGTGGGCCGCCCGGAATGCGCGCAATGTAGTCGAGTGAAACTGAAGGACGCCTGTAGCAGATGTCAAAGTTGGTCAAAAGCCTGTAGCTACTGTGTGCTAAGGGTGCATTCCGCAGCGCCAACTCATCAGCGGCGGTCGAGTGGACGTCTAGGGTTGCTCGGTGTCGCAAATTCACACTTCATTGACCGCTGCGAGTACGCGCTCACAGACAAATGACTCTCTCTGCGATTAGTCTGCGGGTCTGAACGGCGTCTGTGCCTAGCCGGTAGCGCTGTGAGTGCGCAGGTAGGTCAGTTAGCTCGGCAATCTACGACGTTAGAGGTATTTCATGCACACGCATCGCCCCCCGGTCTCCCGCGCTCCCAGCGCGGCCCTGCTGCGACTGGCATTGTTCATCGCCGCCCTCGCCATCTTCGCGCCACTGCCGCTGCTAGCTGCGCAAAGCGGCACTTTCGAGGGCGTGGTCGAAGTTTTGTGGGGCGATCCGTCTGCCGCCTCTAAAGAACAAGCGCAGCATCGGATCCAAGTAAGAACCGATGCGGGTCAAGTCATTGCGATTCCCAATGCCGGGCCCAGCGCCAATGCCATTGCCGCGCTTTCCGGTAATCGCGTGGAAGTGGTCGTGGACGAGGCGGCGCAAGGCCAGCGCACGGTGCGCTTCTTACGCATCATTCCCACCGAACAGGGCGACGCACTGCTCGGCGGCGCGGTCACTGGCTCGCAGCCGTGGGTGTCTATCCTGTGCAAATTCAGCGATATCGCGAGCGAGCCGGAAGATTTGACCTACTTTGAGGGTATGTACGCCAACACCCCAGGCGGCCTGGATCATTACTGGCGCGAGCAGTCCTATGACCTGATTGATGTCGTCGGCAGTGAGGCCTTCGCCTGGGTTGATTTGCCGAACCCGCAATCGACCTACATCGCCACGCCCGGCTCCGGTACCGACGCCAATCTGGGCGCGTTATTCAATGACTGCACGCAAGCGGTCAATCCCTTCGTCGATTTCAGCAATGGTGGCAATGCCTTTGTTGGCATCAACATGATGTTCAACGGCTTGCTCGATTGCTGCGCCTGGGGCGGCAGCCGTTTTGCGACCCTGGACGGCATCAGCAAGTCTTGGCGCACCACCTGGAACCCACCCTGGTCGTTCGCCGATGAAGGCATCATCGCCCATGAAATGGGCCACGGCTTCGGCTTGCCGCATTCGAACAACTTCGACGGCGACAATAACCCTTACGACTCGCGCTGGGACGTGATGAGTTCGGCCACGCGAAACGCGGTCAATCACCCCATCTATGGACGGTTAGGCAAGCACACGCTGAGCTATCACAAGGACCGCCTAGCCTGGATCGCTCCCGGCGAGCTATTCGAGCCGACCGCCAACGGCACCTACACCATCACCATTGACCAACTCGCCTTGCCGAGCACGCCCAACTACCGCATGGCCCGACTCAATCCGCCCACCGGCAACGTTTACTACACCGTCGAAGTGCGTGACTTGGTCGGCGACTACGACGGCAACCTACCCGGCAACGCGGTGATCATTGTAGAGGTCGATCCGAGTCGCTCGCAGCCAGCCTGGGTGGTCGATGCCGACGTGCCGCCTGCCGACACCAACTTCAATGAAGGCTCGATGTGGCGGGTGGGCGAGGTGTTTAGCGATGTGGGCGCAGAAATCTCGATTGAGGTGCTTAGCGCTACGGCCAACGGTTTTCAGGTGCGCATCATGTACGGCAGCGCGCTGCCAGATGCGCTGTTTGATAGCGGCTTCGAATAGCGATTTAGCTAAGGCCTAGCCGTTAACACCAGCGGCAGCACTTGAGGTCCGATGATTTCAACTACATGAGTGCGTAGCCCCGGCACTTGATCGCCGTGGACAAAGTGGTATCCGGTGAAGTCCAGAGACCAAAATTGACCGGGAATGCCTAAGAATTCGAAACTGCAGGCTTCAGTTGCGACGTTGTGACAGCTGACGTACTGCTGCCGAGTGAAGCCATAGTCCCCATCCTCAATCCACACCCTGAGCCCGAATGACCCCATGACGAAGCCCTTTGGAACTGGGGCTATGCTCAGGTCGATTCGCGTCATAACCGGTTGGCGGTCGGCGGGCAGGATGAATTCGATGTCGTTGTGGCCTGCGGGGAGCTCAATCGCCTCGGCCTGCCGCCAACTTGTCTTGCCGGCACTGTAGATGCGCTGCCGAGTTAGCACCGGATCCAGCTTGCCGTGGCGGTCAAAAGGACTCAACACCAGCACCGGTACCACTCGGCCCGGAGCCAAACGACCGGCAATCCCAATACCGTCATCGTCCCAACGCTGTGCGCGGTGGAAATCGATGGGCTGACCGCTGCTGGCGTCGACAAACTCGAATTCGGCGTCGATCAAGACCGGTTCACCGAACGCGTCATGCAGATGAACCCGCACTGCGGCTAGCGGTTCTATATCGATCCCCCAGAACTCGACGGCTCGGTCTTGGACTCGTAACTCGTCGCAAGTATCGCCCTGCGAGCCACAGCGGTAGCGAAAGCCGTGTTCCGGGTCAGACAGTAAGCGGTATCGCCCTGCTGGCAGCAACTCTGACCGATTGAGGTAGTTGTTCTTCCCGCTAGTGTCGTTGTAGCGCAGTTGGATGTTGCCCTTCGGGCCTGCAAATTCGAGAGTCAACGCTTGCCTGGAATCGTTGCCGGGGTGGTTTACTCGAAAGTCGACGAAGCCGCCGCCTCCAGGCGCTGGCAGCGTGTCCAGGTAGGTCAGGTGCTCCTGCAGTTCGGCGTCGTATGCGAACGCGCTGCCGCTGCAAAACTGGCTTGCATCCAACTCCCCGCCGCTGCGGTAGGCGTACACCAGATATCGCTCACCGATGACTAGCTCATCCGTGATGCGCACATCTAGTCGTTCGGGAGCTTCGCCTTTGTAGAAGCGCTCCAGTGCAAACTGTCCGACCCAAGGCGATGGCCGAGACCCTGACGTAATAGTTACGGTCGTGAGTTCCGTCGCATCGTCATCGTCGCTTTCCTGACAAGCCAGTACCGACAAATCGCGCGAGTTGGAGCGCCGAATTTGCGCACTGCGTGGCTTTTGTTTGGTGCGACTTTGCAGCGTCCCAACAAACACGAGTTCGGCATCAGCGAATGCCTCCTCAGCCGCCGATTGCGAAAGTCCCAACGATCGGCATCTCGCGGAGGCGTCTGTGCAGAGAACGATCAGCGCACAAACAACCAGACTGAAGGCGGTGCGGGTCAACATGT
>QIMA01000499.1 GCA_003233535.1 Rhodanobacteraceae bacterium | reverse complement strand
ATGAACTCGCGCGATGCTCGCGCAGGACATTGGTAGGCCAGTGGTTTTTCACAGTGTTTTTCAAGAAAAGGGAGCGGTGTAGTGGTTCATATACCCGACTGAGGAAAAGTCGCTGGGCGATCAAGGGCCTAGCGAGGGCGCGTGAAGTTTATGAAACATCCGGGCTAGAGAGTAACTGCTCGCCTGGAACGGCTCCCGAGATGGGCGAAACAACAGTCCCACCACGGCATAAATGCCGCAGTGGGATTGGCTAGAGTGGTGTTCGACTTACCGCGCAGAGCCTTTAGTTGGCTCGATCAAACCCTAATCACGTGAGCGGGTGGCCCACCAAGCTCCCAGCAGCACCAGGATCGCTAGCAGCCAAGACGGTCCAGCGCCCAGCCCAGGCACTGCCGACGGCACGATTTGCGGAACCCCGGCGCTGACGCTCTCCAAGTCATTGTTATTGGCCAGGACTGGGTCGACCTGTACGGCGACGATCACGGCGGCGTTGGTGAAGGTCCCGGTCGTGGTGACCTGCACGGTTACGTCGCAGCTTTCAGTTTGGTTAACGGCGAAATTTCCGATCGTCCAGGTCAGTTGATTGCCAGCGAACTGCGCGCCGCAGCTGTTGGAGACGTAGCTCAACTCGGGCGGCAGCGTGTCAGTGACGACGGTGCTGGTCGACGGGTCCGGCCCATTGTTGGTGGCGGTCAAAGTGAAGACGGCATTCTGGCCAGGTGCCACCAGGGTGGGGCTGACCGATTTCGTCAGCGCCAAATCGGCCGCAAAACCGCCAGTCTCGCGCACATCGTCACAGGTGCCATTGCCGTAACCCAGGGTTGCCCAGTTGGTGTCGTAAGTCACACCAGCTATTCCGCCGAGAGGCGTGGGCCGTTCGCCATAGTTCCTCGCCTGCATGATGATTTCCCAGAAACCATCCACTGGCGTCGGGTTTCCGCCCACCGGCACTTCGATAGTGCTATCGGTGTAGACCAGCACGTCGTCGATGTAGTACTCGACGGTGGCACCGGTGTAGCTAATGCAAAAGTCGCTCCATTGGTCAAAGCGAACGGCCGGACCGACGGTAACGAAGCCACCACCGTCGCCATCGAACACTTGGTAGCGACCGCTGCCGACGCCTGCAGGCATGTAGTCAGCTGGGCGATTGCGCAGATGTTCGGGTTGTTCAAAGCCTGCGGGCGGTGGCCCCTCGTTGCTGAACCCCATGATCGCGTAATTGGCACTGCTAGTGCTGGTCACGCCGTCAGGCGTGAGCACCGCCCACATGTCGGTGCGCCGGGAGTCGATCAAGCCGTTAGAACTGGCCCAGGCGCTGGGAATGTTGACTGCGGCCACGAAGGACTGCCGTTGGCCGTTCCAGTTGAAAATCTTGAGCTTGCGCCCTTGAGTGTCGAAAAAACTGCTCGATTGAGCCGATGGTCGGTTGCCGGGTCCGTCGGCTTCATCGACTCCCAAGATCAGCACGTCGTCTCGCCCCAGCAACGATCCGCCGTTGTTGAAGTTGGCCGGTGCGTAGCGGTCCACGCCCCACTCGGTCGTGGTCCCGGCTGGCGCGATGGGGTAGGCCGGAAGCGCTTGCGCCCATGCCGCTGGAGCGGGCGCGCACAGTGCTGCCAGCGCGACAGCGATGATCGAGGCTGAGTATGTTTTCACGATGATCTCCTACTTTGCTTGGGCCCAGCCGATAATGTTCTCGGTGGCCTGACAATGCACAGTTTAGCTCTGTTCGCGTGGCGAAATCAGTAGCGGCCAGCGATTGCCCCGGCGCACGGTTACTCTCGGCCGCTTTACTGCGTGTGTAAGCGGTAGCGAGCTGTTCGGGTCTAGGCACCATACACTTTCATTTGTTGACCCTTGCGCGGAGCAGATAATGACCGATAGTGAAGCCACTCGACCCTCGTTGTGGTCGCGCATCAGTGCGGTGTTCTCGCGCCATTCGGTGGCGCTGGTAAGTCTGATGGTGGCCCTCAGCCCTATGCCCTATGCGCCCAGCGCTTGCGCCGCCGGCACGTAGTCATAGCCCAAGTCTCGAGCCACGGCCTCGTAAGTCACTTTGCCGGCATGCACGTTCAGGCCACTAAGCAGATGCGCGTCATCAAGCATCGCTAGCCGCGGCCCCTTATGTGCCAACTGCAGTGCAAACGGCATGGTTGCGTTGGTCAATGCAAAGGTGGAAGTGCGCGCGACGCCGCCGGGCATGTTGGCCACGCAGTAGTGAATCACGCCGTCGACTTCGTAGGTGGGTTCTTGATGCGTGGTGGCCTTGCTGGTCTCAAAACAGCCGCCCTGATCGATTGCAACATCGACGATCACGGCGCCCGCACGCATCATGCCGAGGTGCTCGCGGGAGATCAGCTTGGGTGCGGCAGCGCCGGGAACCAGCACGGCACCAATCACCAAGTCGACGTGGGGTAATGCCTCTTCAATCGCTTCGCGGGTCGAGTACATGGTGTTGAGCTTGTCGCCATAAAGCTCATCTAGATAGCGCAGACGCACTAGCGAACGGTCGAGAATGGTGACGTTGGCGTTCATGCCCATCGCCATGCGCGCGGCATTGATACCGACCACGCCACCGCCGATCACCAGCACTTGCGCTGGTTTCACGCCCGGGACCCCGCCCAACAATACGCCGAGGCCGCCCTGTGCGCGCTCGAGCGCGTGGGCACCCGCCTGAATCGACATCCGTCCCGCCACTTCGCTCATCGGCGCCAACAGCGGTAAGCCGCTTTTGTTGTCGGTTACCGTTTCGTAGGCGATGGCGGTGCAGCCGGATTTCACCAAGGCTTCGGTTTGCTTCGGATCTGGGGCCAAGTGTAGATAGGTGTAGAGCAACTGGCCCTCGCGCAGCATCGCGCACTCGTTGGGCTGCGGCTCTTTGACCTTAATGATCATCTCTGCCTTAGCGAAGATCTCTTCGGCGCTGTCGATGATCTGCGCGCCGCACTTCTCGTACGAATCGTCAGTAAGTCCGATGGAGGCGCCGCCGTCGCGCTGGATCATCACCCGATGACCGGCAGCGACGAGTTCTCGTGCACCGGCCGGAGTGAGGCCAATGCGGTATTCGTGGTTCTTGATTTCTTTGGGGACGCCGATAAGCATGCCTGAGCCCTCCCGGGGCATCACTGACGATGGGTTAAGAGGGCGAATTGTATGCCTTTCGCGCCCCGCTATCCCAGTCGTAGCGAGCGCTGATCGCGATGATTCAGCTGTCAGTTAGCGGGCGGTCTATGCACGAAGGGAACGCGCGCGGCTGCGTCAGTGCTGCGTAGACGGTCGTGCCTATCTGCGTGCGCCTAACCTGTTAACCCGGATATTTCATAAACTTCACGCGCCCTCGCTAGGCCCTTGATCGCCCAGCGACTTTTTCTCAGTCGGGTGTATGAACCACTACAC
>QIMA01000479.1 GCA_003233535.1 Rhodanobacteraceae bacterium | reverse complement strand
AAACGGCAACAGTCCGCGCCAGCTGGAGTCACCCGGACCGACCGGCACGACGACCGTCAACTGCGGCCCTTCCGCCTCGCTCAGGCCAGCGACCGACTCCGCGCCGGCTACGCTCAACCCTCTTCCGGCTTGGCCAGCTCGTCGTCCGTGGGCAAAGGCTGGCCGGTGTAGGCGTGCAAAAAAGCTTCGGTGAGCAACTCACTGATCGTTGCGTGGCGCAGCTTCTTAATCTGCCGGCGAGTGCGCTCGTCGGTGAGTAGTTGCAACACGTGGCAAGGGATGCTCACGGTGATCTTCTTATTTCCCTCCCCCCGCTTACCGCGCTCGACGTAGGGATTGACGAATGGTGCCCCCTTGCTCATTTCGTACCTTCCTCGTACTTAGAATCGAACCAACGCTTCATCTACGATGAAGGCGACGATGGATCGACGTATCTGAGTGAGCCAGCATACAAGGATTCCATTGCCCGGACCAAGATAGTGAATTCAAAAGCCAGCATCGACCGCAAAGACTTTAATCAGTCTATTGAACTCCCCTATCAACTTAGAATTCACGATTTCGAAACTGCCATGCTGGATGTTTATTATTTTTTCGCAGATGTGAATCGCTTGCTTTCTGCAAAAGGACTGAAACGATTTGACGACATGATGCGGTACATTCCGGCGAGCATGGCGTGGAAATAAAAACATTCTTAAAAATGGTGGTGTGGTATATACGCATGGTGCACGAAATCAGTGGATGAACGTGTTTGTGTATGCCGTAGATACGAACACCGAACCGGCAATCCAGTCCCGCACTACAGCGGGAGAAAGTGACATCGCAGAACTCCACAAACTGACGGAAATACAGTACGAAGTTGACGTCTAGACGTCAACGCTCATGGCAAGACGATGTACCGATTGCGAATGCAAACCTCCTCGCAATTTTCGCCCGAACCGACGCGGTCGATTACCAAAAAATCCGTTTCCCTCTGCAGTGCCAGCAACGGGTGATGCCAAGTGCTGCGGTGATAGCTGATGCCCTGGCCGTTGGCGGCCAGAAAAGCCCGCGGTGTAGCGTTAGCCGATTGCGCGACGATCACTAAGTAGGGCGTGGCCGACAGCGGGATGAATGCCTGTGTGCCCAGCGGATGCCGTTCCAGCAGGCGCAATTCCAAGGGCAGCCGATTGGGCTGCGCACGAACAATCCCAACCACCGCTCGGCCATCGCCGGCCGCACAATCAATCTGCGCCAGATTCGCGTAGCGCTGCGCGCTACCGGCATTCATCGCCTCAACCGACGCACCGGCATCGGCCTCGATTACCTCGCCAAACGGGGCGAACGCGCTCTTGTCCAGTGTTTCCACCGCTAGCGGTATGGGCCCGCTCAAAGCACTCGGCCGCGCAGCCGCAGCCGTGATACGCCGCCATCTGGATGGATGTTGAAGCGCACGTGGCTGACCGGACCGATGCCGATGATCTGCTCGCGAAAGTAGTGCTGGTGATCCATTTGCAGCTTTTGTTCGGGCAACAGCGGCGTCCAGAACATCGATTGCGTGATCAGCGCCGCATCATTTGCGTCTATCACCAAAGCAGCCGCTAACGAACAGCGGTCTGGAAAGTTGCCTTTGAAGTGGCAGGTGTCCACTTCGATTTCTTCGATCAAGCCGGGGCGCGCCAGGGCGATGACGCACCAGTCGAATCCCGGCTCGCGGCGCCGGCGGGTTTCCCAGCCGTCACCCATATTGATCCCGCGTCCGGGCAGCAGCAAATTGCTGGCGCTGCCGAAATGCGCATTGTTCGCGGCCACCGCGCGGCCACCGTTGAGCGCGGCGGCCAAATCAATCAATCCGTCCGCATCCGCCGCTGCCGGCTGCACTTCGCCGTACACGCGCAGCCTAGCCAGTCCGCCGTCGGGCAAAAGGTTGACTCGAAGGTGGGTTACGTAGGAGTGGCTATCGACGGCGTGGTAGTGATGCGCATTGCCGGCCAAAGTCACGGCGGGCAGTAATGACGCCCAATCGCTATCCGGACCCGCATCACCGCTATCCGTGCTGCAGGTATCGATGGAAGCGGCTGGCGGGAAGTTGCCGGTGAAGTGGCTGGTATTCAGATCCAATCCGCGAATTCGCGTCGGCCGCGCCAAGCGCACGATGCACCAGTCGTGACCGGCACCGCGTTTGCGTCGGCTCTCCCAGCCGTCCATCCACTTACCGTTGTCGTCGTACTTATCGGCAATGAACTGGGCTGGCTGCGGATTGAGCATGCGCTGTTTGTCGGCGAAGAAGTCGTCGCTGGCGAGCAAGGCCTGAGCGCCCAGGCGCGCATCAGCGCTGTTGAGGTAGCGGCGAGTGAATTCTGGGGCGTTGGGGTCAGCGGCGGTAACGATCACGACGAAGCACCCGTGTAGTCGGCGGTTCGACCCAGTATGGTCTGTGCACCGCGGTCAATTAAGCGCCGCGCCAAATCCAGGCCCAGCTGATCGGCGTCATCGGCCGCTCCGGCAATCTCGTCGCGCAGCTGCTGGTTGCCGTCCACGGAAGCGACTAAGCCGGTTAGCCGCAGCCGATCACCGTCAAATTCGGCGTAGGCGGCGATCGGCACATCGCAGCTGCCGCCGAGTGCGCGTGTAAATGCGCGCTCTGCAGTAGTCGTAATGGCGCTAGTGGCATGCTGCAGTTTGGCCAACGTCTGGCGCAGCTCGCCGGCATCCTCACGGCATTCAATCGCGATCACACCTTGCGCCGCCGCGGGTAAGAAGTCCGGCGGTGCTAGGCGTGCGGCAACGCGCTGATCGAGCCCCAGGCGTATGAGTCCGGCGCTGGCCAGAATGATTGCCTCGTACTGGCCTTCATCGAGCTTGCGCAGACGGGTGCCGACGTTGCCGCGCAGGTCCAACACCTGTAAATCCGGGCGCGCCGTGAGCAACTGCACGCGCCGACGCAGCGACGAGGTCCCTACCCGCGCACCCTGCGGCAAAGCCGCCAGCGAATCGTATTGCGAACTCACCAGCGCATCGGTGTGATCGGCCCTTTCCAGCAGCGCGGCGATCACGAACGGTGACTCCATCTCGGCCGGCATGTCTTTGCATGAATGCACTGCCAAATCGGCTCGACCCTCGACCATCGCCACTTCCAGCTCTTTCAGGAACAACCCCTTGCCGCCGATCTCCGCCAGCGGCCGATCCAGCACCTGATCACCGCGTGTGGTCATTGGCACCAGCTCGACGGGGCGCGAGGGGTCAAGCGCTCTGAGCCGGGCGGCAACGTGCTCGGTTTGCCATAGGGCGAGCGGTGATTGGCGGGTGGCGATACGCAAAGGGGTCATCGAATACGGTAGCGGCTAGGGAATGGCCGTCTATGGTAACGCCGTTTGTTGCGGCCAGCGGCCAATGCGAGCGCCTGCGTATTCCCTAAAGCCACCAC
>QIMA01000120.1 GCA_003233535.1 Rhodanobacteraceae bacterium | reverse complement strand
GGTCTCGCCCTGCTCGGACTGTGGTTGAGCATGGCCTTTGTCCTGCGTAGACTTAGCGCACAGGAAAAATTGCCGAAGCCGGCGCTGCAGATGGCGCATTTCTCTCGAGTCATCGGCCCCTGGATGATGGTTCCAGCATTCCTTTCCCTGCAGCTCTTGCCGCTACTAGCCCCCACCGAACCCTCCAGTGAATGGATCGTTGCTGGCATGTGGCCCGATTACATCGCCGCCTGGGTGGCTATGGGTTTGCTAATAGTCGGTCTGCGTCAGGTGCGCAATGCTGGCTGGCCTTTGCGCCCGCTGCAAAGCTGGTATGGGTCCGTGGTCATACCCCTCGCTGCGGCGTGGTCGCTGCTGTTGGTCGTCTATTGGAATCTCCGCCAAGATGGCAGCATGCAGCCCCTGCCCTACCTGCCCGTGCTCAACCCGCTGGATCTGACTACCGCTTTCGTCGGCCTGCTGCTGTTCGATTTATGGCGCATGCACCGGCGCAACCTATCCGCACGCTTTGGACGATTAGCCCTGCGCACGTCTGGGGCGCTGATATTCGCGTGGTTCAACCTCATGCTGCTGCGCACCGCCTCGCACTATATGAGCATCCCCTACCGCTTTGACGACCTCTACCAGTCGCAGTTCGTGCAAGCCATGCTCTCGCTGGTCTGGACGCTGTGCGCATTCGGCCTGATGCGCTATGCGCTGCGTCGCGTGTCGAAACCGCTGTGGATGGTCGGCGCGGCGCTGCTGGCGCTGGTCGTGGTGAAACTGTTCGCTGTGGATCTGAAGAGTGTTGGCAGCATCGCCAGAATCGTCTCCTTCATGGGTGTCGGCGGCTTGATGCTGCTAATCGGCTACTTAGCACCGCTGCCGCGCGGCGAGAGCAAGGAATACGAACCCGATACGGCAAGCGAATTGGAAACGGAGCAGCCAAAATGAAGACAGTACCCGCCTCCCTGTTAATGCTGGGATTGGCGCTGTCCAACGTCGCAGTTGGGCAATCGGCCGAGCCCATCGATCCGCAGCCAGCGGACTTTGATTGGCAGATGCCGCTAACAGTCAGCGGCGATAACGGCGTGGTCCAGTTTGAGCTGCCTGTGGAGGTGTATCAGCGATCACGACAGGCCAATCTCACTGACTTGCGGGTATTTAGCACTGACGGAAAGCCAGCGCCCTTTCATCTCCTTCAACAATCCGGCTCCAGTCAAACGCAGCAACGTAAACGCGACACCGTTCAATTCCCAATCTGGGCCGAAGCCGCCGCAGACCCCACCGATCAAATCAGCCTGCGAGTCTTAACTGGCCGCGACGGAGCGGTCGAATGGAAACTTCCTCCGCCGAACAAGCAACCCGCGGAGGAAAAATTGCGCGCGATTATCGTTGACCTGGGCGCCACGGCAAGCGATGAATCTCTAGTCGCAGTCATTCTCTCTCAGCCGCAAGACTTGGCCGATTATCAGGCCAGTTTGGCAATCTCGCGGAGCAGCGATCTCAAACTCTGGGACGACGTGGCGCAGAGCCAAGTAGGCTGGTTTAGCAGCACTGATGGCCAGCAGCAGTTGCGCAATGATCAGATAAATATCGGCAAAGGTCAGGGCCGCTATCTCAAGCTGCGCTGGCGCCAGGGTGAACCCGCTCAGTTTCCGACCATCAGCGCGCTCTGGCGAAGTCGTTCGGTCAACGAACCCACAATGCACGAATGGATCATCGAAGCGCAGCCAGGCCGGTTTGAATCTGACCTCACTTATCAGGCTAGTCCATCAATAGCTGCCACCGGCGTCGGGCTGCAGTTGGCTGAGATCAACAGCATCTTGCCGGTGCGCTTAGGTCGCTACAGGCTGAACAACGCCAGACCTCAACAGTGGCGCTTTCGCTCGGCCATAGACGCGACTTTCTATCGTTTGTTGCGCGATGGGCGCGAGCGCCAATCGAGCCACGTCACGATTAGACCGTTGGCAATCGAGCAGTGGGTCTTGCGCACCAATAGTGCGATCGATGTGCCGCCAAAACTGGTTCTGCGCTGGCAGCCCGACACGCTGGTTTTCTTAGCGCGAGGAAACAACCACATCCTCGCAGTGGGAGCGTCCAGTCAGGCCCTGCGCGGTTGGTGGCCAGGCACCGCGCCGCTGGCGCAGGTCGCACCGGGCTACTCCCAGGCGGACTTGCGTAGCCTGGAGCATGCCGTCGCCAGCGCAACCGGCGCAGCGCCAGCGGTGCCGACGAATCGCCCGGCGACGCCTGTCGAAGCCGACCCGCCACAAGACCAGCGCTACTGGCTGCTTTGGGCGACGCTTGGCCTAGGCGTGTTCTTCCTCGGCTTCATGAGCTGGCGGCTATACCAGCAGATGAGCAACGAAACAGACGCCAGCTAACCCGGAGTTTCATAAGATTCGTCGCGAGGGCGTCGCCCGCTTTGGATAACACAAAGGGGTGTTGTGGTGCGGTCCGCTTCACTGGAGAGCGGCGAAGGCGTCTTCATACGTCGAGCCGATCGTAGGGAGCAGATCGCGCCACAGCGCGCCCATTCTCACAGGTGAACGGGCGGTAGCCGCAACAGAACTTCATGAAACTCCGGGCTAAGGAATCTACTGCGCTAAAGCCGCTTCTTGCTCTTGCTCGGCCTCAACGTGCGCAAACCAGCCTGTCGTGTACAGCACTTGGGCGAGCATGTGGCTGGGGCGCAAATTGATGCCGTGAGAGGCCCCGGGGATTCGCACTAGCGCGCTCTTAATCTGACGTAGCTGCAGCGCTTGGTAGTACTGCTCGGACTCGCTGACCGGAGTGCGGTGATCGTCCTCGCCGACGATCAGCATCGTTGGCGTACTGACGTTGCCCACCGACATCAGCGGTGAGCGATCCAGATAGTGCTGCGGATCTTCCCAAGGCATCGCCGGGAACCAGTAGGCAGTGATGAAGGGATAGATATCGGCGGTCAACACAAAGCTGATCCAGTTGATTACCGGTTTCGCCACTACCGCTGCGCGAAAACGGTCGGTATGACCGATAATCCAGGCAGTGAGCACGCCGCCACCGCTGCCGCCGGTGACGAACAAACGCTCGGTGTCGACGTAACCTTCGGCAATAATCGCGTCTACCGAACTCATCAAATCATCGTAGTCCAGCCCCGGGTAAGCATTCTGGATCAGGTTGGTGAATTCCTCGCCGTAGCTCGTACTGCCGCGCGGATTGACGTACAGCACCACGTAACCCTGGGCGGCATAGAGCTGAATTTCTGGGGCAAAACGCGGGCCGTAGTCGGCGTGCGGACCGCCGTGTATCTCTAACAGCAGCGGATACTGACGGCTGGGATCAAAGTGCGGCGGTTTCACCACCCAGCCTTGAATTAGGCGTCCGTCGACCGAAGACGAAAACCAGCGATCATCGACCTCGCCGAGCACGCGATGGGGCAAGATA
>QIMA01000558.1 GCA_003233535.1 Rhodanobacteraceae bacterium | reverse complement strand
TTTCTTCACCCTAAAACGCCTTCGGCTCTTTCTACTAAAACGCCCTTATAACTTTCTCCTAAAACGCCCTAGCTTTTGCTACTAAAACGCACTTAGCTGTTGCTACTAAAACGCCCCTTCGCTAAATATCCTAATCCGCCAACACCGTCCGCCCCCTCGCCCACTCCCGCAGCGCGTCGACTTTTTCCGCCATCACCACTGACAGTGGACGCGTTCGACGCAACTCGGCCAACAGGTGGGTATTGGTCAACGGCGATTTATCGGCGTGCGCGGCATACAGAGCTGAAACGACGGCCTGCTCCAGCTCGGCTCCCGAGAAACCCTCAGCGAGTTCAGCCAGACGCCCAAGTGCAAAGTCTTCAGGATCGAGCTTGCGCCGTTTTAGATGCAGCTCCATGACCTGTTTGCGCACGTCAGCATCGGGCAAATCGACGAAGAAAATCTCGTCGAAACGCCCTTTACGCAGCAGTTCCGGCGGTAGTTGCTCGATCGCGTTGGCGGTCGCCACCAGAAACACCGGGTGCTTGCGCTCGGCCATCCAGGTGAGCAAAAAACCAAGCACGCGCCGGGAAACCCCATCGTCGCTGCTGCCGCCTGCTAGGCCTTTCTCGATTTCATCGATCCACAGTACGCACGGGGTCATCTGATCTGCGCGTTCCAGCGCCTCACGCAGATTACGCTCGGTTTCACCGTGGAATTTGTTGTAGAGGTTGGCCATCTCTAGGCGCAGCAACGGCACGCCGAAACCGCCGGCAATAGCTTTGGCGGCCAGACTCTTACCGCAGCCCTGAACGCCTAACAGCAGCACGCCTCGCGGCGGATCGAGCTGGCCTACCGGACCCTCGCCGCGAAACACGGCGCGACGCTGTGCTACCCAGGCCTTTAGCGCCTTGAGACCAGCAACATCGTCCAAATTCGAATCGTCCAGTTCGAAATGCAGTACCGAGCTGTCACCCAGCAGCTCAAACTTCAGCTTGGCGGCTATTGCCACGTCGGCGGCGGTCAGTGCGCCATCATGCACAATGAGACGCCGCGCAATTCGCCTAGCATCACTGATAGACAACCCGCGCAGACAGCGCGCGATCGCATTCAAACTGGGTAGATGCACCTGTACACGCTTGCCGCCCTGCTCGCGGGAGAATGCAGAGGCCTCGACCCGAACCATTTTCGACAGCTCCGCTTCGCTCGGCAACTGCATCCGAAATGGGGTAGCTAGTCGTTCTAACTCGGCCGGCAAATCGAGTTTGGTGCCAATCATCACCAGGGTGTGCTCGGGGCAGTCTTGGCGCTGCGCGATCTCGCGCAGATGCCGCAACGTGGCGACGTAGCGCAGGTAGGGTGCGAAATCCAGCAGCAGATAGATGCCTCGCTGCGTGCTGTCACGAATCACCTGCAGGACTTCGCTTGGACCGCACGGCCGCGCCGACATATCGTCGTCAAAATCCAACCGTTTCAGTCCCTGAGTAACGCTCCAACTATAAAGCGGCCGCAAGGTTTGCGCCAACACATGGCGAAAGGTTTGAATAACCTCCAGCTCTTCATCTGTATCTATGGCAATCAGTGGCGCGCCGGCGCGGATCAGCGCCGCCAAGTCTTCGTGCGCATGCACGGCGGGCGTTTGAGCAGAAAGGTCGGAATTCATGAGCAGGTCGGCAATTTGAGTTTCTGGCCGATACGAATGGCGTATCGGGGTGCCTTGATGTTGTTCAAACGGGCGATATCGGCAACCCGGCTGCAGCGCGACTTGCGTGCAAGCGAAGCCAGCGTATCACCACGCCGCACCGTGTAGGCGATCACTGTCGGACCTTCCGGATAGCGCGCGTCGAACAACGAAGCGACGCGAAGGCGAAAATCCGGATCCATGCAGCGCTGCGGATAGAGCATAAGCAGCTGAACAGGAATTCTCACTTTAGAACCAGCCGGCAATCGAGTTGCCGCCTTCACTCGCGGGTTGAGATTACGCAGAGTGCGAAACCAGCCTGCCGGCTGCGATACCGTTTGCCCCAAGCACGTGGACAACTCACCCAGCGTGGCCGGGTGCTTGAGCGTCAGCATGCTAACCGCAGTTTGCTGCTGCGGAAACTCCAGGCCATAATCCTGGGGATAAAGAAACAGCCAGGCCGCCGCGAGCACTTTCGGCACGTAGTCCCGGGTTTCGTCCGGCAACGAGTAATAGATCGAGTCGGACCAAAAGCCCTTGCCTTGATGCTTCTTGGCCAAGCGGCGTATTCGTCCTTCGCCGCTGTTGTAGGCCGCCAGGGACAGCTCCAGATCGTGATTGAGTTCATCCAAGCGCTCCGTCAGATAGGCCACCGAGGCGCGCGAGGCGCTGGCCGGATCAAAGCGCATATCGAACCCGTTCTCCGAGCCCAATCCAAACCGTCTGCCGGTCGCCGGCATGAACTGCATCGGTCCACTGGCACCGGCTCTGGAGACGGCATGCACCCGCCCCGCCGATTCTTTGGCCAGAATGCCGAACAGCACGGCTTCAGGCAGACCGGACTCATGATAAGGCGGCACCATCTCCGAGCGCAGGAACTGATAGTTGACCCACGCAGCAATCAGCGTGGGACGCATCCAGGTGAGCCAGTCGGCGATCGCCGCATTGACCGGTTCATTGAGTGGAATGACCTCGCTTAGCGGGCGACCCTTGAGCATCGCTCGAGTTTGGTCGAGGCCATGACTCAGGTGTGGAACCGATGCACCTTCGCCAACACCAGCCAGGGCTTCGTCCTCGGCCAGCGCATCACCGACCATGCTGGGGTCGATCAGCAGTGTCTGCAGACGGAGCAAGGTTTGGAAGGCTTCTACAAACCTCGTTGTATCGCAACCCGGCGTTTGCGCGCAGAGCTGTGCCGCGGCGCTAAGACGATCCTGTGCAGCAACGCTGCGTTCACGTCCGTCTGCAGGCTGGCCGGATCGGCGCAACTCCAAGCCGGCTTGGAACTCGCTGGTGGCATCGCCGATCTGCTCGTACAGTGCGTTGACCGCAAACTCATCGACGACTGGCAACTGCTTGCTCGCAGCATCGCGCAAGCGCAGAGCGTCAGCCGGCGCGCATGCCAGCAACGCCAAGCTCCATAGGCCCGCGGTTAGCGCCCATTTTCCTTTGTTCAGCAGCGCTGACACCGAACCGCTCCCCGTTTCGCCTAAAGCCAACCGACGCAACGCTACACAAGCCCGCGGCAGCCCGCAAGCAAGAGTCGGCGACTGGGTGCGGGTAAAACTGATGTAGCCCTGGCTACATCAGTTTGACTCGCCCCCTCGACGACCAGCGAAAACGAGCATTCGACGACGAGCAGCCTACAATGGCGGTTGACTAGCCCGGATATTTCATGAACTCGCGCGATGATCGCGCAGGACATTGATTGCCCAGTGGTTTTTTCGAAGGAGCGGTGTAGTGGCTCAT
>QIMA01000587.1 GCA_003233535.1 Rhodanobacteraceae bacterium | reverse complement strand
GAACTGGGCGAATGCCGTCCCGTTCCGCACATCGCCGGCTGGGCATACGAACTCAAAGCGCAGTTGCAGGGAAACGCTAAACAATCCACAGCTGCCCATCTTCGCCTGCGCAACGTCGGCCTTCGGCGGCTCCACTGGCTTGTCCTGCAGCCAATCTGACAAAAACTGTTTGGCTGGTGCCGCATTGGACCCGGGTAGCTCCTGAATCGCGGTCACCCGGTAGGGCAAGGTCACCGTTTGTCCGGCTGCGAGCTCGTTCGGCACCGTGCCCAGTACTTCAATGTCGTAATAGGCATTGGACTGGGGCAGTGTCATTGACACGTCGTCGGCTCGAATCAACCCACGATTGGTGATCGTAAATTCGCCGGTAGTGAACTCGCCGACGTTCATGCTCGGTAGGTTGACCGAGGTCGGTTCGAGAATGACCACGGGCGCGGGTACGAGGGTTGAATACACGGCGCTGAGGACGACGTTGTAATTGTCTGGAATCGTCGTTGGCGTGACGCTCCAGGTGAAGCTCAGCGCGGCGATATCGAGGAATACGCGTTCATCGACCGTAATGCCGGGGCGAAGTATGACGCGGCCGCTCGCTGGCGAATGTCCAGCCGCTGTCGCCTGATAGCTGTAGCGACCCGGAGGTAATGGACCGAGCACCACCATTCCGTCCGTACCCGTCATGGCGGTTGTGCGGATGTTTGCGTTCGCTTCGTTTTGTAGAGAAATTCGGGCCCCGGTTAAGCCCAGGATAGGATCGCCATTGGCATCGAAGGTCGAGGTGAAATTGTCGACTGCGTGGAAACGGGCTTGCGACTCTCCTGCCTGCGTCACGGCCACCGTGACGAAAAAATCGCCGCCTTGAGCGTTGCTCGATGTCACCCGCAGCTTGACGTCGTACACGCCGTCAACGACGTCGTCCGGCGGGGCAAACCGCAGCTCGAGTAAGCGCTTTTCACCCACGCCCAGCGAGCCAAGATTCGCTGCGGAAACCAGGCTAATCCAGCTTGGCACCGTGCCGGACGGCCCTGGCACCAGCTCTGCCTGAACGTCGTCGGCGGGAACCAGGCCCTTATTCTCTAGCTCGAAAGATTCACTGGCCACTTCGCCACGACGGACACCGGTATAGACGCTGGCAGGGGTGCCAAGCAATGCGGGAATGGCGGGGAACAGCTCGTAGTCAAGACGCGTTTTCGCCCGAACAAGATTGCCGGAGCTGTCCTCCAGTACGGCGACAATGAGGCTGCCGCTGGGCGCTGAGGTCAGCTCGCTATCAACCATTGCATCGAAGGTGTGCAGCCCACCCGAAGCTATGCCGCTACTAGCTGCTCCGTCGAAACTCATTCCAGCGGGCAAACTACCGCTTGGCTGGTCCTCAGGTCGTGCGATGAGGCGTACGCCTTGCGCCACACTACCGACGCTGTTGCGGACGCTGATTTGCACCAACTGCGGGAAACCTAGCGCTGCTGCAACGCCGATACGGGCGCGAGTCACGCTCAGCCGACTGATGTTGTACTCGGCGACGCCCGTGGCAGTGGTGTTCACAAACGGCGTCGCATTCGGGTGCATCGCCGTGACGGCGTAGTCGCCTTCATCGTTTAGGTTGGGCGTAAAGGTATAGCTGAAATCACCGTTTTGGTCAGAGATTAGGTTGATTCGTCTGTCAAATCCGTTCGTGCGCAGCACCAAGCTCAACGCCGCGTTCGGCATAGACGCTGGCGATGTTGCTTGGCGCAGGCGCCCGTTGACCGTTATGGGACTGTTGCCGGAAGAGACCAACGGCGAGACGGAGAGCCCAGAACCGACGTATGGCGGTACAAACGGCTGGGGCGGCACGGGATCACGCCGAAAAATGAACTGACTGGTGGCCTCCGAGGTATCGGGTCCTGCGTTGCGCAACAGCGCCCGTACCGTCTTGACGCCTATCGTCAGGTCGGTGGTGTCCACGCTTACGGTGAAAGGAGCGAGGCTGTCTACACCCACCGATACGTCGTCGAGGAAAAACTCGACGTTGGTCCCGGCTCGCTGGTCGATTACCGAGGCGCTCAGGTTCATGGAGACACCCACGATCGCGCCTACCGGGGGGCTCGTTACGATGATGCTGGGCGGTGGAATAACGTAGCTGAATGCGACAAATTCAGAGCGCGGTGATGTGGCAAGCGCATTGGTGGCGTCTGCACTCAACGTATGGGGCCCATCGCTGGCCAGGGTGATCGTCGTGCTGAAGCTACCGTTGATCCCGACCGAGACAGGTTGCCCGATGGGCTGATCATCCAGGTACAGCTGAATTCGATTGCCGATGTTGCCGCTGCCAAGCACGCTGATACGGCTATTGCCGACGACAGCGCCGGCTGCGGGAAAGAGAATTTCGGGAATCGCTGGCGGTGCCAGCATGAGTGTGCCGATGCGCGTGACCACGGTTTGATTGCCGGCGAAATCACGCACCGTCAGTTCGAGCTCGATCGGCCCGTTTGCCACTTTCTCAAACGTGACCGGAAATACATAAACCGACTGCTGTTGCGTGCCGCTGCTGACCACAATCCCGTTAACGCGCAACTGCGTTACGGTGATCGTGCCGTCGTCGACAATGGTCGCGGTCAGTACACCCGGATTACTGAAAGTACGGCCGTCAACCAACGGTTCACCGCCAAACCGCAGGTTGCTCACGATGGGCGGCGAGGTATCGCCGGGACCTTGCGGTCGCCTAAGCTCAAGGGCGACAAAAGCCGTGCTCGCCGATTGATTCACGTTGGTCGCAACGGCGAGCACGCCCAGAACGCCGTCCGGTCGACCGGTTGTATCCAATTGCGTTGAATACGGGGCTTTGGCGTCTGTCGCGATGCGCACGCCATTGATATAGAACTGAACGCTCTCGATCGCAATCGTATCTGTGGCCAGAGCCGCGATTTCAATGATTGCGTTCGGATCGGTGATCACCGTTCCATCAGTGGGGGTGGTGATCTGCACTTGTGGACCATCGCCCTGCAGGGTCAGGTCGACCACAGCCAGCTTGGTTTGCCCTTGTGGACCGCGGAACTGCGCGTACACCCGCTTGGCGCCAACAATCGGCGACACAGTGAAGCTGCGATTGGGTGTTAGTGGGCTGTAGGTGGCCCCGCCAAACAGCTGTGATTCACTCAAGCGCAGCTGCGTGGCATTGCGGCAGCGCGTATCCAGCGTCACCTCGACACTGTTGATGGTGTAGTAGCCGTCACTAGGCGTAATCACGCAGTCAATCAAGGGCAAAGAAGTGAGGAACTGGCCATACAGCACACCCGCAGTTACCGAATCGCCCTGCCCTGCAGGATTGTCCAACGGATCAAACGGCCCCGTTGCGTGACCGTTGCGTGACCCCACCAGTTGCCGGTCGCGGTGAGAGCTCGAGGGGGCGTTAAGTTCTGTGCGCCGAAGTTGAGGTTTGAGTAGATCTCAGACTCGGAAATGCTGGGGTAGGCCGAATCGGAGCGCACGCCGACATGGTTGTTTCGCAGCACGAATCCCGTTAGGACCGGGCTGGCCTCGCGGATGATGCGCAAACCGACCGTGCTATCGCTGATCGTGACCGCATTAAGCGACTGATTAGACAGTAGCTCCAGACCTGCCTGTCCGCCCTGTCCCGCATAACGGATGTCGGCACCGTCCATGACGACGGTGCCGACGATGCTCGTATCAATCCGGATTCCGTACCAGTCGGCGGGTGCCGGAACACCTGGCGCCGGCTGCGTTTGACCGGCAATGCTGTCGTCGTCAATGCTGGTGAAAACGACCTCGCCCTGGGTCTCAAAGCCCGAGTGGACCGCCATACCAGAACCTGGCGCGAACTTCACCACGACGCCGGGATCGATCTGCAAAGTCTGTGCGTGAAGACCACTGCCGATCATGCCAGCGCAAGATGCTATCGATCCCCAGAAAACGACGGTAGCCAGGCGGTTCATGGCGTCACCGTGATGGTGGGCCCGTCGAATGTTCCGACTCCGGGCCAATCGACGGTAAAGTTGAAGGCTCCGGGTTGCAGGCCCTGGATATCGAAACGGACGAATCCTCGCCCGGTCAGTATCTCGGCCGTTGGCGGAACCGATGCCGCGGCACCACTGCCGACTATAGTGAATGTAATCGGTGC
>QIMA01000433.1 GCA_003233535.1 Rhodanobacteraceae bacterium | reverse complement strand
GGTAGGCTGAATGGGCGTTGCTTCGGCGCTGGCGGTTGTGCCCGCAGCGTGTGGTGCAGTTGGGCTAGGTCAACCGATACGCCAGCGGCAACCAAGGCGGCGATGGCGTTGAGGGTCGCTTCGAAGCCGCGGCCGCGACGGTCCAGACTCACGATCAAGGCTTCTCGCTCGCCGAGGATTGCGCGGATCGCGCGACCAAATCCACCGCCCGGGCCGTGCTCGACGAAAATGCGCACGCCGTCGTTATAGGCCTGCAGCACGACCTTGCGCATGTCCAGCGTTTGCGTGGCCTGATCGAGAATGGCTTCAGCGCAGTTGGTCGTGTTTGGCGCATAGGAGTTGCCGTAGGCGCTCGAATAGATGCGCCCGCAGCGCGCTGGATGACTCTGCCGTCGGTGCAGCTTGCGCCAGCGCTCGGCGACGGCTGCGACCTCTGGCACGTGCACCGCCAGGCAGTATTCCAGCGGCAGGCACCGAGCAGCGCCAATCTGCGCGATCACCCGCTCACAGGCCGCCGCATCACCGGCAATCAGGCAGTCCTGATCGCTATTGATGATCGCCAGATGAGCGCGCGGCTCGTCGGCTAGGGCACTGCGCACCTGTTCCAGCGGCGCTGCAACGGTCCAGCAGCGCCAATTTACCGGCTCATTCCATAGCGCTCTCACCGCCGCAAACTCACCGCCCAGTTGATGACTCAAAAGTTCGCTTGCCGCCATGTCTACGGCCAATCCGTCGGCATCCCGCCAAACTCCAGCGGCGACTAAGGCATTGGTTTCGCCAGAGGAGTAGCCCAGCCAAGCGTCAGGTTGCAGACCGAGCACCGTTAGCGTTAGCTCGCTGTGCAGCTGTGATAGCGCCGATGCGCCCCATAGCTGCTCGGCCACGCTCGGGGTCGGACCATCGGCGTGCAGCGCCCAGTCCAACGCACAAGCCAGCTGCTGGCTACGTTCGGCCAGCGCCTGCTGCAGCTGCGGTAACTGCAGCAACAAGTCCTCGCCCATGCCGCGGTAAGACGCGCCAGCACCGGCGTAGGCGAACGCCAGTTCACCGGCTAGCGGCGCGTCGCGATAGTGCACCCGTTTACCGGCGGGGGCGTTGTTGATTAGGTGGGTGAGGGCGCGTTCGCGAACCTGATCAAAGTCGGCTTCGCTGGCAACCAGCGCCAAACGAGCCGGTCCATCGTTGCTCTGCTCGTCGGTGCGCAGCGCAGCAATGACCGCTGGCCGGTCGGCGCCGGAATAGACGTGTAGCTGCGGACGAGCGTGATCGGCCAGCCGTGGGTGTGCGCTAGCTTCGCGCATAGCCAATGTCGGCGTGCCCGGCAGTTGCCAAGCGCGCCGCTGGTCAGCCAACCACGGCGCGCCCTTAGGCGTCCGCCGGTGATGCAGACTGAGTGCGCCGGTGGCGATGCGCAACAGCGCGTCGGCAGAGCCAGCGTGTCCCAGCTGCATACGCCAATCGGGCAACATTTCTAGCGCAGAATCGGTACTGGTGGCCGGGTCGACAATCGCGTAAATGCGGTCGCCCGCCGCTTCCGCGTCAGCAACTGACTTGAGCACCAGGGACACGGCTGCGTCGGTTCCGGGCTCGCCGCTGGCTTGTTGATTGACCGCTTCACAACCCAGATCCACTGCGCCGACGACGGCCGCGTCGATCTCGTTGCTGGCAATCGCGCGAACCGCGATGCGCAGAGCCTGTAGCCCGGATTCGCTGCCTGCCTGCACCGTGTAGGCCGGGCCGGCTAGGTCAAACTGCGAACTGAGTCGATTGGCCGGTACGTTCGGCATGCAGCCGACTACGCCCGGCGATTGCAGCGGCGCGATCAGCTTGTCGGCCCAGTCACGCTGCGAATCGCTCGCGCGCCAGCGGCTGCCGTAGCGCGCGACCTCAGGGTCGGGCTCCATGCCGATCAAAACGGCAGTGCGTTCGCGCGGCAGCGGTTTAACTTCGGCTAGGGCTTGCCGGGTCGATTCTAGTATCGCCAGCTGCTGCGGCAAGGTTTGCTGAAGGTCGCTGGGCGGGAAGCGCAGTCCGGCCAAATCCAGTTCGATCCGATCCATGGTGGCTTTGCCGTCAGCGTCTAGCAGCTCGCCCTTTGCCAGGGCCTCGCTGAACTGCGCGCGGTCCGCCGTTTCACCTACCAAGCAACCCATACCGACGATGGCGACCGGGCGGTTGGAGTGTTCAGCTGCAGTGAGGGGCAGGTGCGGATCATCTTCGGACAAGATCAGATGGGCATTGTTGCCGCCGAAACCGAAGGCCGAGATCGCCGCGATTCGCGGGCCGCCTGCCTCCCATGGCTCCGCCGTTTGCAACAGTCGGAAAGGCCCGCGCTCCAGCATCTGCAGCGGCTGGTCGACATTGCGATTAGGCGGGCGCGTCCGGTGTTTGAGTGCCTGACACAGCTTGATGATTCCGGCCGCGCCAGCGGTGGTGATCAGATGGCCCAAGTTCGATTTGAGCGATCCGATCGGCAACTCGCTAGCAGCGCCAAAAACCGCCGCGCTGCTGGTCAGTTCCGCGCCGTCACCAACCGGCGTGCCGGTGGCGTGGCATTCGAGCAGGGAGATGGCGCTCGGGTCGAGGTCCGCGCGACGGTAGGCGGCGCGGATGGCGCGCTGCTGGCCGAGCTGATCGGGGACCAACAGGCCACGCCCGCGGCCGTCGTTGGAAAGCCCAATACCGCGGATGACCGCGTGGATGTGGTCGCCATCGCGGCGCGCGTCGCTGAGCCGTTTGAGCGCCAGGATTGCGCAACCTTCAGCCGGCACGAGGCCATCGGCATCGCGGTGGAATGGTCGCGACTGACCGCTGCGGCTGAGCGCGTTTAGCGCCGAAAAACCGATATGTAGGAACAAGTCGTCGGCGCGCTGGACTGCGCCGGCTAGCATCAAATCGGCATGGCCGTCGGCTAGCCGATCGCAGGCCAATTTGATCGCGTAGAGCGAGCTGGCGCACGCTGCATCCAGACAATAGCTGCCGCCATCCAGTTCCAAAGCCTGCGCCAAAATATCGGCGCTGCCGCCGCTCATATAGCGGTTGCGTGCGTCTATTTCGGGCTTACTGGCATCGTCCCGCCAAACTTGATCGGCATAGGCGGCCATGGATTCGCTGGGAAAACCCAGGTTGCCCAACACCGCGCCGGTCCGGCCATGATTTCCGCTGACTTCACCGCGCGCTTCGCGCGCACAATGCAGCAGCCAGTGATTGAGCCGATCTAAACCCTGCAGTTGATCTGGCGGCAAGGCGAAACCCTGTGGGTTCCAAACTTGCTCGAAGTCGCTGACGTAGCCGCCCTTATCCGACCAGGCGCGATCTGGCTGGGGTTGATCTGGACTGCATAAGGCGCGCTCCGGCGGCAGCCGCCAACGGCCCTCAGGTACCGGCGAGAGCAGGTCGCGGCCGGAAACCACAGCGTCCCAC
>QIMA01000005.1 GCA_003233535.1 Rhodanobacteraceae bacterium | reverse complement strand
CGCTCCCTTTCTTGAAAAAACACTGTGAAAAACCACTGGGCAATCAATGTCCTGCGCGATCATCGCGCGAGTTCATGAAACTCCGGGCTAGTTCACTGCTCGCGCCAAGAATCGGTCCAAAGTCTGAATTACGTCGTCAGTTTGGACGAGGTCCATAACTCCCGGCTCCTCAATCTTACTACCCCACGACAGATGATCCGCTGGCCTGTCGCGGTACTTTCGTGCCGCATCGTCATAGCGGTCAACTGCCCACTGCTGGGAGTTGTATGCGCCGGATCGACGCGGGTTTGAGGCCGCATGCAGTCCGATCACTGGGCAACCCACGGCGTTGGCCATGTGCATGGGACCGGAATCCGGGCTGATCAGCACCTTCAGCCGAGTCAGCAGCGCTAACAGTTGCTTGAGCGTGTCCTTGCCGACCAGATCTAGTAGGGGGTGGGAAACGCGTTGCGCAATCTCATCGGCAAATTGGCACTCGGTGTCGCTGCGACCGCCTAGCAGGACGACTCTCATCTGGTGCTTTTCGATCGCGTGCTGAATCAGCGCCGCCTGTCGATCGGGAGCCCAGTTTCGTAAGGCATGACTGGCGCACAGATTGACCCCTAGCCAGCGCTGTTCGCCGCCCAGCTGTTCGCGCGCGAACGCGTGGGCCTCGTCCGGAATCGGCATTTCCCACCTCGGCTTTCTCACCGCTAGGCCGAGCTTCTCGGTGAAGGCCATGAGCGCATCGACTACGTGTTCGCCGCCTGCGGGGGCTGGCCGAATGCGCTCGGAAACGAACAATCCGTGAAAGTCTTTAGAGCGTGCCGGGTCCATACCGATTCGCCGCTTAGCGCTCACCGCGGTCGCCACGACATTGGCTCGCAGGGAGATTTGCATATGCAGCAAGGCGTCAAAGCAGCGCCCTGCAAGCTGTTTGCGCAGTTTGCCGATGCTGCGCCACAGCCGTTTCTTGTCGACCTCGATGAACTCGACTCCTGGCAGCCCCTGCAGCAGCTTGTGCTCTAGTTTGCCGATAATCCAGGTGATCCGCGCATCCGGTAAATCGCGCTGCAGGCGCTGCACGACGGCCACCACGTGGCTGGCATCGCCCATCGCCGAGAGGCGCAAAATGCACAGATCAAGGTGCGGCTCCGGGCTCAGCATCGACTAAACTCTCCACTGTGGAATGCGCAACGAGACTTCGTTTGACGCCGCGAGTGGCTCATATTGCCAGGGAGCAGATCGCGCCATGGCGCCAAGACCGGCGGTCGCAGCAGAAGTTTATGAAGTATCCGGGCTAAAGCAAACGGCGCGCAGTCCAGCAAACAGGGGTTTCTAGCCCGGATATTTCGTAAACTTCACGCGCCCTCGCTAGGCCCTTGATCGCCCAGCGATTTTTTCTCAGAACCGCTACACCGCTTCTTTTAGAAAAACCACTGGGCAATCAATGTCCTGCGCGATCATCGCGCGAGTTCATGAAATATCCGGGTTATATTCAACAATGGAGTACGCGATCTGGTGAGCGGAAATGCCTACTCAACCGAGTTGGTTTGCTCGGAAACCGAGCCCGGAAGCTGGCTTTTGTACCCGGCTGATCTGTCTGCCCGGGTGCAGTCTTGCTGGTTCGACCGCGAGTATTGGGGGGCTGCGGCGCAGCCGCTTGCGGCAGAGCGGGGCGGCCGCAGCGCACCGCTGCTGCTGCCGACCGATCCGGGACCGTCGGTCTGGCGCCACTATCAGCGCGGCGGTGCGGTTGCGCAGCTGTTGGGCGATCGCTACCTGTGGCGCGGGTTGCAGCGCTGCCGACCCTGGCGCGAGATGAGCATTACCCTGGATTTGCACCGACTAGGGTTAGCCGTGCCGCGTCCGCTGGCTGCTCGCGTGACCCGCAGCGGCGCTTGGTATCGCGGCGATCTGCTTACCCAATGCCTAGAAAACACGCAGACTCTGGCTCAGCGCTGGACAGCCGAGTCGGTAAGCTACAACGATTGCTCAGAGCTGGGGCTGGCGTTGGCTAAATTGCACAATGCTGGCTGCGATCACGCCGACCTGAACGCGCATAACTTACTGTTTGATAAAGATGATCAGGTTTGGGTGTTGGATTTTGATCGCGCCGTGATCAGGGCGTCAGCCGGGCCGTGGTGCGAAGCGAATTTGAGTCGATTGCAGCGATCGCTGAGCAAAGTGGGCCAGCCACCATCGGCGCAGCAGTGGCAAGCGCTGCTCGAGTCTTATTGCTTGGCTCGCGCTTGATTAGCGCTACCCATGTTTACCCACGTCACGCGCAGTTCGTCGCTCAGCGGCTAAGATTGCGGTCTACTACCTCATGTTTAAGCAATCGGCCATGTCCAACGTTGATGCATTGCGGTTTCTAGGTGCCGGCAGCGCGGCATCGGACTGCCTGTCACCGTCGGCGGCAGTCGTCGAACGAGGCGGCCAGCCGCTGCTGTTGATTGACTGTGGGCCGGGCGTCGCCAATGTCTATCGGGCTACCTATGGCGAGTTGCCTAAAGCGGTCTACATCACCCATTTGCACATGGATCATGTTGCCGGGCTGGAAACCCTGTTCTACGCATCACGTACGCTCAGCGCCGAGCAGCAGCCGCGTTTGTACGTTCCGGTCACGCTGGTTACCGCGTTGCACGCCCGCTTGGCCGAGTTTCCCAACTTGCTGGCCGAAGGTGGGGCAAACTTTTGGGACGCGCTGCGGTTGATCCCGGTAAGCGATAATTTTTGGCTACAGGACCTGCGCTTTGAGGTGTTTCCGGTGCGCCATCACGCACCGTACGCCGCCTACGCTCTGGGCCTGCGCGGTCGCTTCGTTTATACCGGCGATACCCGACCGATACCGGAAATGCTCACTCGCTATGCATCTGCGGGGGAGACCGTGTTTCATGACTGCGCGCCGCAGCCCAACCCGTCGCATACCGGCTTGGAAGACCTGCAGCGCGAGTACAGCCCGTCGATACTGAACAGAATGGTGCTTTATCACTACCCAGACGAAATCACTGCCAAACGCTATGAGGACGCCGGATTCCGGATTGCCCGGGGCGGCGAACGTATCGGCTTGGACGGCTCCGATGGCGTCTGAGCAAGCCAACTTAGCGCCCCCGGTGGACCAGCGCGGACGCCACTTGAGTGAGTTGCGGCTGTCGCTAGTCGATCGCTGTAACTACCGCTGTCCCTACTGCATGCCGGCTGATCGGATTGACGAGAAGCGCGATTTCTTGAGCCCGAGCGCGCGGATGAGCGCTCGCGAGATCGAAACTTTGGTGCGTGCCTTCGTTCGCGTCGGTGTCACCAAGCTCCGCTTGACCGGCGGCGAGCCCCTGTTGCGCAAGGATTTGCCGGAACTGGTTGAGCGGCTGGCGCGGATCGAACAGATTGAAGATTTGGCGCTGACCACCAACGGCAGCCTGCTCAGCACGCATGCCCAACGCCTGCATGCT
>QIMA01000418.1 GCA_003233535.1 Rhodanobacteraceae bacterium | reverse complement strand
ATGAACCACTACACCGCTCCTTGTAGAAAAACCACTGGGCAATCAATGTCCTGCGCGATCATCGCGCGAGTTCATGAAATATCCGGGCTAGGATGGTGTTTCATAAATACGTTGAAGTTAGTTCAGATGGATTTTGGTCTGAGACTAGCAGCAGAAGGTTTATGAAACTCCGGGTTAGAACTACGTGATCGCTGCAATGACTCTGCGGCTGCCTACTGCGATTCGCTCTTGAAGGGTGTTCGCGCCATCAGTTCCTTGCGGTAGCTGAGCAGTCCGGCGTGCTCCTGATTGATCGCTGCGCGTATAGCCTGGCGAAATGGCGGCAGACGGATGAAGTGAGCGGAGCGCGTGGCAACGGGGAGAAAGCCGCGGGCGAGCTTGTGTTCACCCTGCGCCCCGGGCTGAAAGTGTTGCAGGCCTTCGCGCAGGCAGTACTCGATGCCTTGGTAGTAGCAGCACTCGAAATGCAAACCGCGAATCTCCTCCAGGCAACCCCAATAGCGTCCATACAGCGTGTCCCGATCGCGTAGGCACATTGCCATGGCGATGAGTCGATCATCCCGCCACGCCGTAACGGCGACAATGCCCGCGCCCAGTTCGCTGCCCAAGTGCTCGAAAAAACTGCGGGTCAAAGCCGGCGTATTGCATTTGGCGTCGAAGGTGCGGCAGTACAGCGCGTGCAGCTGTGACCACAGCGCTGCGTCTATTTGGTCGCCGTGTAGCGTCTTGATCTCAACGCCTGCTGCGGCAACGGCGCGGCGCTCGGCGCGGATGTTCTTGCGTTTTTTCTGTTCCAGCGCGGCGAGAAAGTGGTCGAAATCGGCATAGCCCCGGTTGCGCCAATGGAATTGGACGTCACCGCGAATCAGCCATGGGTCGTGAGCGAATGCGGCGGCATCGGCCTCCAGCAGGAAGTTGATGTGTGCCGAGGACAGCTGATGTTGCTCGACAGTTTGCGCGATTCCGCTGACCAATGCGCGGCGGTGTTCATGAGCCTGCGGACCGGTGCCTACGAGTAATCGCGGGCCCGGGACGGGCGAGTAGGGAACCCCAATCAACAGCTTTGGGTAGTAGCGAATCTGGTTTCGCTCGTGCGCTTGCGCCCACGCCCAGTCGAAGACGAATTCGCCATGGGAGTTTCTCTTCAGATACGCCGGCGCTGCGCCGACCAAGTTACCGTTCAGGTGCAAAGTGAGCGGGAACGGCACCCAGCCTAAGTCCTCGCGCAGGCTGCCACTGTCTTCCAAGCCGGCGAGAAAGGCATGGCTGGTGAAGGGATGGTCAGTGCTGCGCAGGCCATCCCAGCCGTTCGCTGCGATAGCGTTGATGCTGTCGTGGACTGTTAGCGTGTAGGGCATGCAAGGGCCTGCGGCGAAGGGGCGAGTGTGTTGCCCATGGTTCGAACAAACTGCAGTCTACGGACTTTGCCTTACTCCGCACTGCTCGCCGCAGCGCTGTCGAGCAGTTGCGCGGGATTGAACGTCCGCGGTCGCCAATCTAGGCACTGGCGAGTGAGCGTCTCGTCAGGGAGTTGATCGATGTTGGCGCGATTTAGCGCTCGATTGATGCGCCGTAGTCGAGCCGACCAGGGCGCTACCAGCGCGCTGCCCCAGCGCAATGCCTGCAGCGGCAGCGGGCGAGGGCGGCAGTCGGGCACGCAGTCCACGATTCTGCGCAGCAGTTGGTCGAAGCGTAGGCGCTCGGCGCCGCCTAGTTCCAGCGTCTCGCCCTGTGCGGCTCCTTGCAGGCATTGCCGCAGTGCTTCGGCCAGATCAGCCACGTGCAACGGCTGGCGCAGACCGCCGGCTGGGCTCGGCAGTGGCAACCAACCTTGATCCTGCGCAAAGCGCAGCGCAGGCGCCACAGTCTGATCGCGACCCGCACCGTAGAGCATGCAGGGGCGAAGCAGGGTTAGCTGCGCGTTGAGCTGGGAACATCGGGTTTTGATGCGATCCTCTGCGTCGGCCAGCAGGGCCGCGACTGCGCGCTCCTCGACGGCGGTTGAGCGGCTCTTGTGGCGCAAAGACACTGAGCCGACAGCGATGACGCGCTCAATTTCATCGACGTTCTCTAGCCAGCTCGCAAAATCTGCCAGCGGCCCGAGGCTGAGTACCCGGGGTGGTGAGTCCCTAGTGCTGCTGAAGTCGCCGCGGACCCAGCGCAACCCCTTGCGGTTGGCCGGCGGATTGCGACTGATTGCTCGAACACGATGACCCGCGCTGCCCAATAGCGGCAGCAGCGCGTCACCGATTTGCGAGCTGGCGCCGAAGATCAGGACCTCGTCGTCCACAGCATCGACGACGCCGGACTGGGACGCCATCGCAGTTAGCTGTTGTCTTCGAGGTAACGATCGGCGTCGAGCGCCGCCATGCAGCCTGTTCCGGCCGAGGTGATGGCCTGTCTATACACCGAGTCGCTGACATCACCTGCGGCGAACACGCCGGGCACGCTAGTCATTGTGGCCATGCCGCGACTGCCGCCCTTCACGGTTAGGTAGCCACCTTCCATTTCTAGCTGTTCGGTGAATAGCTCGGTGTTCGGCGTGTGGCCGATAGCAATGAACAGCCCGGTCGCCTCGATTTCCTGCTTGCTGCCGTCCAGCTTGGACTTCAAACGCATACCGGTGGCGCCGGTATGGTCGCCGAGCACTTCGTCGACCTCGTGGTCCCAAATCAGACGCACCTTGCCGGTTTCGGCTTTGGCAAACAGCTTGTCCTGCATGATCTTTTCGGCGCGCAGCGTGTCGCGTCGATGGACCAACGTGACCCTGCTGGCGAGATTGGACAGATACAGCGCCTCTTCAACCGCCGTATTACCGCCGCCGACTACCACAACTTCCTGATTCTTATAAAAGAAGCCGTCGCAGGTCGCGCAAGCTGAGACGCCTTTGCCCTTGAAGGCTTCCTCGCTGGGCAGGCCCAGATAGCGCGCTGAAGCGCCGGTGGCAATGATCAACGCGTCGGCGGTGTAGCTGCCGCTGTCGCCGTGCAGCGTAAACGGGCGCTGGGACAAGTCAGCGGTGTGGATATGGTCGAAGATCACCTCGGTATCGAAGCGCTCCGCATGCTTTTGCATCCGCTCCATCAGCACCGGGCCCGTTAGGTCGTGGGCGTCGCCGGGCCAGTTGTCGACCTCAGTAGTAGTCATTAGCTGACCGCCGGAGGCTATGCCGGTAAGCAGAACTGGCTTAAGGTTAGCGCGCGCGGCGTAAACGGCGGCTGCATATCCGGCTGGGCCAGATCCTAGAATCAATACTCGGCAGTGCTTGCTATCGCTCATGTAAACTCCAAAGCCACCGCTCAGGGCAGTGCCTCTAGTGAAGGGGTAGTCAGGCGAGGTGGGGACAGATCGCCATGATTCAAGGCCCCAGTGTATGCGCCGCGCCGTGATGAGTTCTAACGGCTAGACGTCGATTCCGCAGTCGCTTCAGCGCCGGT
>QIMA01000031.1 GCA_003233535.1 Rhodanobacteraceae bacterium | reverse complement strand
TAGTGGTTCATACACCCGACTGAGAAAAAGTCGCTGGGCGATCAAGGGCCTAGCGAGGGCGCGTGAAGTTTATGAAACATCCGGGTTAGCTTTCTACTTCGTCCAAAACAGAGCGTAAGTGAAATTGCTTTTGGCGCAGCTCCTTGGTCAGGTCTTCACGCGCTGAGACTTGCCTGGTCGCAGATACTGACGGCGTTCACTTCAACCGTGCATCCGCCGATGCAGTCCAGGCGGCACCCCAAAACGCGTTCGAAACGCGCTGCGAAAGGCGGTCTCGGAGCGAAATCCGATCTTGCTCGCGGTCTGCTTAGTCGACGCGCCCGCCTCAATCAGATCCTTGGCCACGCTCAAACGCAAACGCTCGTAGAGTTTGCCAGGTGTCTGCGCAAACATTGCCACGAATTGACGGTAGAAACTGCGCTCGGACATGGCCATGAACGCCGCCATGTCAGCGACACGCACCGATCCATTTAGTGACTGATTCAGCAGTCGCTGACTGAGCCACTCGATCAATCCGCCGAAACGTTCATCGGCCTCAACCTGAGCCACTAACAAATCACTGAATTGGCTCTGGTGCCCGGGCCGGTGGGAGTAGACCACCAATTGTCTGGCTACCCGGGACTTTAGCTCGCGGCCGTGATCACACTCCAGCATCGCCAGCGCCATATCGATACCGGTGGTCACACCGGCCGACGTCCACAATCGCCCGTCAATGACGTAAAGGGCATCGGCGTCGACGCTGATCTGTGGGAAATGCGCAGCCAGTTGCTCCTGACCCTCCCAGTGGGTCGCAGCGCACCGACCGTTGAGCACGCCTGCGGCGGCTAGGACAAACGCTCCAGAACACACCGAACCGCAGCGCTCTGCAGTCTCCGACGATGCGACGACGGCTTCGAGCACGGCCCGGTCGCGCATCACGACACCCAGCGCCTTGGCGCGTGCTCCAATCACGATAACGGTGTCGCGCGGGCCAATTTGCACTGTGGAAAGGTCAACCGTCACTACCGACGTGCCACAGCCATGCACGATTTGTCCACCCCCGGGCGCCGCAACCGTTACCTCATAGAGCGGCTCGGCGCTTAGCCGGCTAGCGGTCGTGAACACGGCGGAGGGCCCGGCGAAATCGAGCAAGAATGCGCCTGGGTAAGTGATAAAGACCAAGCGTCGAGATTGCTTCATTGGCAGAATATAGTCGTAAGTTGTCATTTCCGCCATAGCCGCAACGCCCTATGCTGGTGACAGCCACAACGGAGAGAGCCATGACCGACCCCATACACATCGGATTTTTGATCTATCCCGGCGTCACCCAGCTCGACGCCACCGGCCCAGCCCAGGTCCTAAGTCGCGTGCCCGGCGCGGTGATCCACATGATATGGAAGACCCTTGATCCGGTGCCCACGGACGCGGGTTTCTCTATCCTTCCCAGCGACTCATTCACCAGCTGTCCGAACCTGGACGTGATATGCGTCCCCGGCGGTCGCGGCCAGGCACCGCTGATGGCGGATGCAGAAGTGCTGGAGTTCCTAGCGACGCAGGGAGCTCAGGCACGCTACGTGACCTCCGTATGCGGTGGCTCGCTGCTGCTAGGCGCCGCCGGCCTGCTAAATGGATATCGTTCGGCCTGTCACTGGGCCTTTCGCGAAATGCTCCCCGCCTTCGGCGCCGAGCCGGTAGCCGAACGCACGGTACGCGACCGCAATCGCATCTCCGGCGGCGGCGTCACCGCGGGTATCGACTTTGGGCTGGTGCTGGCTGCCGAATTAGCGGGCGATGAGGTCGCCAAAGAAATCCAACTCGCGCTGGAGTACGACCCGGCGCCGCCGTTCGATGCTGGCAGTCCCGAAAAGGCAGGCCCGGAATTGACCGCCAAAGTCCGCGCAGCATTTGCCTAAGCGACCTTGACGGGTTCTGATCAATCGACAGCTGACTCACAGGACGCAGCAAATCGCCGCTGCGCCCTGCTTGGTCTGCCTGCAGTGCGTCGGTCTAGCCGAGCCCAACGACGTCGGACGCTTCACTCAGCGCCCAGCAGCGAGAGCTTCAGCTCTACCCGCTTGATCTCGCGCAGCATTCGGTTGGCCTCTAGGTGCGCTGCCATGAAGTTCTTACAAATCACTGAGAACTGAAACATCGCTAACCCGACAACGCCCCATTTCACTGCCGACAGCACGTCTGTGCTTACCCACATCTTCCACAGGGCAACCGTACACAGCACGAAGGTCACGACGGCCGACACATAGACCAGCCACATGACCCAACTCATCGGCCCACGGAACAGACCAACGGCCTGCTTGAAATAGCCTGGTTCAGCATGGCTGACCAGGAGTGCTTGGTCCTCTTCAGATAGTGCTTGGTGAATCATCTGATCGAGCTTACTCATCCGTTACTTCTCCCAGTTGGGCGCGTAATTTGCGCCGTGCGTGCATTAATCGGGTCTTCACCGTGCCCACAGGAACGTCAAGCGCGACCGCGACCTCGGCCACGCTTAGGTCTTCTAGATAGAACAGTCCTAAAGCCGAACGCTGTGCTGCGGGCAAAGACTGAATCGCCGCGCGAACCAAAGCCAGTTCGGCAGCGAACTCGCCGTTAGCCGCGACCGGCGTTTCCAGTTCAGACGCCGAAACAAGTTGGTCGGCGACACATTGATCTCGACCGGCCCGGCGCTGGGCGCGCAAGCAGCACCGCGTCACGATGCGGAAAGCCCAGGCAGGAAATGCCACCAGGTCTTGCAGACGAGCAACGCCGCGCAGTATTTGCACCCACGCCTCTTGAACTACGTCGCGCGCAAGGTCAGCGTCGCCGAGCACGCGCCAAGCGTGGCGCAATAGTTTGGACTGCCAGCGTTGAACCAGCCGATCCCAGGACGGGCGATCCCCACTCAGCGCCGCCGCGAGCAGGTATTGGTCGAGAATTCTGTCGCTTTCCGAGCTCACGCCGATTGTCGCCTTGTCGTTCATGCATAGTAGGTGCGCAGCTGGCGGCAATCGGTTCAATCGGGTGATAGCTGAGTTGTCCGCAGATTGCTGATCCAAGCTCAAAAATGGCGCCCTGGACCAATGGCTGATGTGACCAAGCGCCCATGGGTACTCCGTGATTGATAAGCAGATGGCTACCCTTTGCGATCGCGACCGATCACGCGAGGGACAGGAATCGCTACCTCATCTTTGCGAACTACCCGGCGCTTGCTCTCCTCACTTCAGGTGCGCGCCGAGTTTCAGCAGCCTCCAGAACACATAGCCATCGCCGAGCCGGTCTGGGGTTTCGTCATTGCCGATGACATAGCCGATTACTCGCGTTGCTTTTGGACCGTTGGCAGCGGAGTCGCCATCGATCAGATGTAGGTGTTCCTCTAACCCGGAGTTTCATAAACTTCACGCGCCCTCGCTAGGCCCTTGATCGCCCAGCGACTTTTTCTCAGTCGGGTGTATGAACCACTACAC
>QIMA01000550.1 GCA_003233535.1 Rhodanobacteraceae bacterium | reverse complement strand
GGTCGCCAGTAAGGAAGGCACCGAAGGTCATAGTCTACGCTCTGGGCGAGGGGTCTGACGCAGCTGGCGGCCTTTTCAGGCCCGTCCCGAAGGGTTGCTGTCCAAACCGCCCGCCGCGTCGTTGCAGCCCTTGGCGCCGTAGAGCACACCGACCTTCGGGACTGCGCCTAGTGACGGACGGTTTGGACGGCAACGCGGCTCGCGTGAGTTACTTAGTGTCTCCCGAGGGTCGCATGATCGGCATGGTTTGGGTTGTACGGAGCCGGCCAGGAGTAGCCACTTTAGGCTGGCAGCGATGCTCTTCACTATTGCATCAGTTCCGTTCACTATGGGTAAAAATCAAACGAGCAAGGGAGCAGCCATGTCCAGACCCGTGAAGTGCGGATTGATCCAAACATCTCTAGCCGGCAGCACAGCTGATTCGCTGACCGATATTCGTAACCAGAACCTGGAAAAAACTCTCGGCTATATCGAGCAGGCCGCAGCCGCTGGCGTGAAAATCCTGTGCATGCAGGAGATTTTCACCATGCCCTACTTCTGCGCCGAGCAAAACGCACGCTGGTATGACACTGCCGAGGCGATCCCGGACGGCCCCACGGTCAAGCTCATGCAGGAGGTTGCGCGCAAGCATCAGATGGTGCTGGTAGTGCCGATCTATGAAGAAGACGGCCCGGGGATTTACTACAACACGGCAGCGGTGATTGATGCCGACGGCAGCTATTTGGGCAAGTATCGCAAGCACCACATTCCGCACTGTGCGCCGGGATTCTGGGAGAAGTTCTATTTTCGCCCTGGCAATCTGGGTTATCCAGTGTTCAACACGGCCTATGCCAAGATCGGCGTGTACATCTGTTACGACCGCCATTTCCCGGAGGGCGCACGCGCACTCGGACTCAACGGTGCCGAGATCGTGTTCAACCCGTCAGCGACAGTCGCCGGTTTGTCTGAGTATCTGTGGAAGCTGGAACAGCCTGCGCAAGCCGTAGCCAACGCCTACTTCGTCGGCGCGATCAATCGGGTGGGTACCGAAGGACCATGGAATATTGGCCAGTTCTACGGCCAAAGCTACTTCTGCGACCCACGCGGGCAGATGGTGGCGGTCGGCAGCCGGGACAATGACGAGTTGATCACCGCCGAACTGGATTTCGACCAGATTCGCGAAGTGCGCAACATCTGGCAGTTCTATCGTGACCGGCGACCGGACAGCTACGGGGATTTGACGGCGCCTTAGTTTTTGAGGGCTGAGTGCATGCAGCGTCAGGGCGCGCCGCCGACGCGGCTGGAGATTTCGGCGCATTTTGGTTTTCGCTCGCCTCGGTGAGAAAGTCACGGTCAAACGTTTTCACCGTCGCGGCCGTAAAGTACAGCTGCGCGCGGCCAATCCCGAGTACCAGCCTATCCAGGTAGATCTTGATCATCAGGAACTGGTCATTGAGGGATTGGGCGTGGGTGTACTGCGTCGCTGGTAAGCCCGGGCGCGAGTTCATGAGATATCCGGGCTAAGATCGCCAGCCAATCTGCCAGCTGATCATCCATGAACACCGCCATCCACATTGACCTACCCGACTGGTTGCCCGAGGCCCTGCGCACGCGGCCACACTGCATCAGCGACGAAGACAAGATCCGTCTCGCCATCGACCTGGCCAACAGCAACGTCGATCGCCGCAGTGGCGGACCGTTTGGTGCGGTAATCTTTGATCAGGACGACCACGTCGTAGCCGCCGGCGTCAATCGGGTAGTGCCAATGAACTGTTCACCCGCCCACGCTGAGATGATGGCCTTCATGTTTGCCCAGCGGCAGCTCGGTCGCTTTCGTCTGAATGCAGACGGTAAACGCTACACCCTGGCCACGTCTGCCCAGCCATGCGCGATGTGTTACGGCGGCTCGCTATGGGCCGGAATTGACCGCCTGCTAATCGGCGCACGCGGCAGTGACGTCGAAGAGCTCAGCGAATTCGACGAAGGCCCGCTGCCCGAGGACTGGATAGGCGAACTGCAGCAACGCCACATCGAGGTGGTAACCGATTTGCTGCGTGACGAAGCTCGCGATGTTTTCTTGCGCTATCGCAAGCATGCGGGGACGACGTATTAGGGCGAGTGCCAGTGGCCAGAAAGTCAAGAACCGGCCGTGCGTTGCCGCCGAGTTTTCGGTGCCGACTGGAACTGGCAGCCGACACTGAACCATCTACAGCAAGCCGTTCCAGCATCCAAGGACGCCCGTGCTTGGCTCTGGCTCTCACTGGCTACTGGAACTGGCCACTGGCACTCGCTCTTAGCTACTGAAATTTACCCCACAACTGCTATCCTCGCGCCGATGACTGATGCCCAAAACCTGTCCCAACGCTTTCGCGGATTCCTGCCGGTCGTCGTCGACGTCGAGTGCGGCGGATTCAACTCAGACACTGATGCACTGCTAGAGATCGCGGCCGTTCCTATAGATCTGGGTGAGAACGGAGAGATCGTCCGCGGCAAGACCGTTTCTACCCACGTCATCCCCTTCCCCGGCGCCAATCTGGAGAAGAAGGCGCTGGAGATCACCGGCATAGATCCATTCCACCCGCTGCGCGCAGCGCGCGAGGAGCGAGCGGCGCTGGACCACATTTTTGATCCGGTGCGCAAAGCAATGAAGGCGCATGCCTGCCAACGCGCCATCCTCGTCGGCCACAACGCCGCCTTCGATTTGAGCTTCGTCAACGCCGCAGTGCGCCGGCTGCAGCACAAGCGCAGCCCTTTCCACCCGTTCAGCACCCTCGACACCGTGAGCTTTGCCGCGTTGGCCTACGGCCAAACGGTGCTGGCCAAGGCCGTTCGCGCTGCGGGCTTGAAATGGGACAGCAACGAGGCCCACTCGGCAGTCTACGACGCTGAGATCACCGCCGATCTGTTCTGCTTGATCGTCAACCGGTGGCATGAGTACGCGGGTTGGCCGATGTCGGTTGAAGCGCTTGAAGCGGCTGACATCGCCCCCATTCCCACTATCTAATCGGGAAAAGGCTCGAAGATATGCCGATTTACGAATACGCCCCGCTGGGACCCGGCTGCGAGCACTGCGCTAACGGCCTGGAAGTACTGGCAAAGATCAGCGACCCCGAACTGCAAGCCTGCCCGCACTGTGGGGGCGAAGTGCAGATGCGCATCTCTGCGCCCAACGTAGTCGCCGGCACCGCGCACATAATGAAAGAGTCGCACTATTCCGAACGCGGTTTCACCCAGTACCGAAAGGTGGAGAAAGGCGTGTATGAAAAGGCCGGCGGCAAGGGTCCACGCTATATCAGCGACGACGGCAAGTGAGCTTGCCACACCTAACCCGGATGTTTCATAAACTTCACGCGCCCTCGCTAGGCCCTTGATTGCCCAGCGATTTTTCCTCCGTCGGGTGTATGAACCACTACACCGCTCCTGCGGAAAAACCACTGGGCAATCAATGTCCTGCGCGATCATCG
>QIMA01000601.1 GCA_003233535.1 Rhodanobacteraceae bacterium | reverse complement strand
TGCCATCCACCGGCGGCGACTTGAGCCGGGCCAGCCAGATGCCATCGCCATCGGGTTCATCCAACGCGCTCACTCGCGCGTTGGGCTTGACCTTCACCCGTATCGTTTTCATAAGTGCGTAGCCGCCGTTTCGCCCGGTATCGGGCTGCAGAAATTGCCTGACGAGTTCTTCACGGTAGGAATCTGCGGTTTTCCCAACACCTTTCGAACAAAGTTTGAAAATCGTCAGTCCCAAGCCAAACTCCAGAGCGTACCCCAACCCGATAACCACAGCCTTTGGGAAATAAAAGGAACCGGCAATGACCGCACCCACCAAAATTCCAGCCCCGTCGTCCGCCACGCAATGCATGGTCGAACCCAGCGCTTGCAACACCGCCCCTTACGCTGACGACATAGGCCACACTACCCACTGCACCAACTTGCACCACTTGAGGTGTCGCCAGAAATCACTCATATGCAGCGCCTTTGCCGGCGTCGACATCTTTCTTCAGTAGCGCCTGAAAGCGCGGGTCGTGGCGGATCGGATCCCAAACCGGATCAAGTTTTAGCAACACCGGCGTGATCAGACTGCCGGTGGTTTGCAGCAGATGCCCGATCAGCGGCAGCGCGTTCGCAGCATCGCCATTCATCGCGTAGATTCTGACCAGGTAGTCCTGCCAAACCGGGCCTTCGAGGGTGTCGAAAGATTCCGGAATCAATGCGACCGCACGACGACCGTTCACCGCTGCCTGGTTGCGTTGACCGAGCCCGGCGTAGGCAAGCCCCACCGCCGCATGCCAAGCAGCTTCGACGTTATGATTGCCGGAATTCGCGGCCAGTGCCGCAATCGCCCGGGCTTGCACCCGATGATAAACATCCGCGGCAACCGGTTGCGAGCCACCCCGTTGTTCGCTTAACGCCAACTGCAACTGCCATTCAACGCGGGTCGGAATGTAACCCCCGAAGCTCAAGGGTGTTTGCATGTCGCCCCCGGACGCAATTGCGCGCCGAAACAGGGTAGATGCCCGTGGGTAATCACGCCGATACAGTGCCTGCCAGCCACGCAGGGCGAGCACCGGAGCCGAATCCGATTTTACTGCGGCCAGCATCCGCTCACCGCCGCCAAGTCCGTTCAGATTCCACACACAGATCAGCTTGAGACTGAGCAGTGAGGGGTCGTCGGCTCGTAGCGCGAGCCCGGTGTCGATCACGGACAGAGCCTGTTCAAAGCGCCGCTGCACAAGCACAGTCGTGGCAAGTTCGATGAGGGTCGTGACATCGTTCGGGCTCAACACACGAGCATGCTCGAAGTCCGTCACCGCAGCATCCCATTGCCCGAGGCGGCGCTCCAGCAATGCCGAGTCGAACCAGACACGGGCGTCGCCCGGGAGTTGCCGCCGCGCATGGCGCATGGCGGCGAGTGCGGCAGCAAAATCGCGTTGACCGTAGTATAGATATAGTCCACGTGCCATCTCCACCTGCGGCAGCTTCGGCGCCAACGCCATAGCACGATCCAGCGCCGCCTTGGCCGTCGCCAGTCGCGCGGGCGTGGAATCCAGGCCTGACCAATAGGTCCAGACTTCCTGGCTCGCCAGCTCGGCCCATGCCAGCGCAAAGCGCGGATCCAGCGCCACTGCCGTCTGCAGGGACTGAAGAATCCGATCGTTGAGGGCACGGTCGTACGCCGTACCGAACAGTAGCGTTCGCGCCTTCAGGTAGGCCTCGTACGCCGCCGGATTGTCGGTTGGCCGGGTGATCAGCGCGATACGTTCAGCCTGGGTCAACCGTGCCTGCAGCGAATCGGCAATTTTCTGCGCCACTTCGCTTTCCACCGCGAACACATCGCCGAGCTTGCGATCGTAGGTCTGCGCCCAAATGTGATTGTTACTGCGCGCATCGATCAACTGCACGTTGACACGCACATGATCGCCGACCTTCTGCACACTGCCTTCGAGAATGTTGGCGACACCGAGCCGGTGCGCGATCTCGGCCAAGTTGGCCGGGTGGCTGCCATAGCGCTGGGTCGAGGTACGCGAAATAACCTTCAAATCGCCGATCTTCGTCAGCCCGGTCAGGATTTCGTCCTGGATACCGGCGGCGAAGTAGGCGTTGGCCTGGTCCGTACTCAGGTTCTGGAACGGCAACACGGCAATGGACTTGGCCGGGATGGCGGAGGTTGCCGTAGGCGTGCTACCCGCCGATGACGCAGCGGCAGCGCCCTGAGCCACTGCCGGCTGAGCGGTTAGGTTCGGGCGTACCGACAGTCTCCAGGCGAGCACCCCGACCGCGATAGCAAGGATCGCGATAATCGTAAAATCCAGCCTGTGCCCCATCCGCCGCCCTACGGGCACCGGGCGTGCTTCCTCGGAGTCGGCGGGTTCGGTGCGGCGCACCCCCTCCGGCGTTACCTCGAATGCCCAGGCGAGCAGAGTCACCACTGGAAACAAGAGCACGAAGAAACCGATTACGGCCTGCAGCAGCCAGTGCGGAGCACCGAAGGTAGGTAGCACGATCGCCGCCAACTGCAATAGCAACCACGCCGTAACCGCATAGGCAATTGCCACCCGGAAGACGTGCCGGCGACGAAGCTCACGCAGAAATTTGGGTTCGGCCGTCATGGCCCTCACAGGCACGGGCTTGCACCAACAATTAGGGACTATAAATCCTGTTTACTCAAGGGTCAAGGAATAATTTATTGAATTTCTTGAAAATTTACCTTGATCAGACATCCCCATCAATGTGAATGAGCCATTCGGGAACGTCGGACTGTTTGTTGACAAGCCGATAACATCCGGGAAAACATGGCGCATGTGCAGCACAGACGCACGCTGCAATGATACATTCGTAAAACCCCATAGCGTGACCTCTGCAGTTCGCGGACTCATCAATCCTACTACTTGACGGCATGGGCTTTGCTATGCTGATGGTCATATTTTGCCATGGCATTGCCGAGGTTCCCCCGATGATCGAACATAACGCCGTCGCCCCCGGCGTGAGCCTGCTCACGCTGAACCGCCCGCCCGTCAATGCCCTCTCGCCAGAGCTGCTGGTCGCGCTTGATGCGGCCCTGACCGATGCCGTCGGGGCGGACGCCCACGCGATAGTCATTGCGGGTCAACCCGGCCTGTTTTCGGCCGGTCTGGATGTGCCGCTGTTATTGACGCTGGATGCGGACACCATGTACGCCTTCTGGAAAACTTTCTTTGGTGTGCTGCGCACCCTGGCGCTGAGCCCGATTCCGGTCGGAGTGGCGATTACCGGGCACTGCCCGGCGGGCGGTACAGTGTTGTCCCTGTTTGCCGATTACCGCATCGCGGCAGCAGGTGAATTCAAGCTCGGGCTGAACGAAGTCGAGGTCGGTTTGCCGATGCCACCGATGGTGTTTTCCGCATTCCGGCGCCTGATCGGCGCCCGCGCGGCCGAACAGTACGCCGTGGCCGGCAGCCTGATTTCGCCCGATGAAG
>QIMA01000566.1 GCA_003233535.1 Rhodanobacteraceae bacterium | reverse complement strand
GGTCGCGGTGTGCATTTTCCAATTGCGATGGAAGGCGCGCTAAAACTCAAGGAAATTTCCTACATTCACGCTGAGGCCTATCCGGCCGGCGAACTCAAACACGGCCCGCTGGCGCTGGTCGACGAGAACATGCCGGTTATCGCCGTCGCGCCAAATGACCGACTACTGGAAAAGCTCTTGAGCAACATCGAGGCGGTGCGCGCGCGCGGCGGCGAGATGTACGTGTTTGCCGACGCCAATGTGGCGGCGAATATCAACAAGCAGTCCGGCCACGTCATGGCCTTGCCGCCCTCTGGATTTCTCGGCTCGCCTATCGTCTTCACCGTGCCGCTGCAACTGCTGGCGTACCACGTTGCGGTGCTCAAGGGCACTGATGTCGACCAGCCGCGCAATTTGGCCAAGAGCGTCACTGTTGAGTAAGCGTTGCGACGGCTAGCAAACGCGATTACGGCAACACGGTAGAATTCTCGGCCTCGCGCGCTTCACTACTTGGTGGGCGTCGTCTTAGGAGACAGTTATGCGTCCATTGATCGGGGCGGCGCTCATCGTCGCGCTGCTGCCCGCCTGTAGTGAACCGCCAACAGAGTCAACGATGCCCACACAAGATGCCGCCAGCGGAGTACCCGCTGAGAATCCGTTTTTCACTGTCAGCACGCTGCCCTTGCTGGCGCCAAACTTTGATCTGATCAAAGACGCGCACTACTTGCCTGCGTTCGAACGCGGCATGAGTGAACAGGCAGCCGAGATCCGCGAAATCGCCGATAACTCAGAGGCGCCGTCGTTCGAAAACACCATCGTCGCGATGGAGCGCAGTGGCGCGGTGCTGTTTCGAGTCAGCAAAGTATTTTTCAATCTGACCGAATCCACTACCAATGACGCGATTCAGGCGGTGCAGAGCGAAGTGGCGCCGAAGCTGGCCCAGCACACCGACAGCATCTATCTGGATGCGCCTTTGTTTGCGCGAGTGCAGGCGATCTATGAAAACCGCCAAAGCCTCGGACTAGACGCCGAGTCCCTGCGGCTTCTCGATCGGTACTACAGCCGATTCGTGCGCAGCGGCGCGCAGTTGGGTGAGGAAGACAAAGCCAAGTTGCGGTTGCTCAACGAGGAGCAGTCGACGCTGACTACACAGTTCCAAGAGAATTTGCTCAAGGACACCAATGCCTCGGCTGTGTTGGTCGATAGCCCCGAGGAACTCGCGGGCCTCAGCGAGAGCGCCATCTCTGCCGCCGCAAAAGCCGCTGAAGACTTGGGGTATGCGGGCAAGTACGCACTCACCCTGCAGTTGCCCAGTTCGCAGGGCGTCATGTCATCGCTGGAGAACCGCGACGTGCGCCGCCGCGTATTTGAGGCATCCATCAACCGCGGCAACAACGACAACGAGTTCGACAACAAAGCCATCGTCCGTCGATTGGCCCAACTGCGTGCCGAGCGCGCACTGCTGATGGGTTACAACAATCACGCCGCGTATGTGCTCGCCGACCAAATGGCAGGCACCCCGGAGGCAGTGGACAAGATGCTGGGTGAATTGGCCCCGCAAATCCGCGCCAATGCCGAGCTCGAAGCGGCAGACATGCAGGCCCTGATCGATCAACAGGGGCTGGATCTGCAGCTAGAGCCATGGGACTGGGCCTACTACGCGGAGAAGCTGCGCAAAGCTCGCTACGATCTCGACGAGAGTGAAATCCGGCCCTACTTCGAAATGGAGAGAGTACTCACTGACGGGCTCTTTTTCGCCATGAAAGAGATCTACGGGATCAGCTTCGTCGAGCGCGACGATTTACCCGTCTATCACCCAGATGTGCGAGTTTTCGAAGTGCGCGACGAGGACGGCAGCATGGTCGGCTTGCTGTACGCCGACTACTTCGCCCGCACCAGTAAGCGCGGTGGCGCGTGGATGGATAGCTTTGTCGATCAAGCAGACATTCTTGATACCAAGGCGGTGGTGCTCAACGTCCTAAACATTGCCAAGCCCGAACAGGGGCAGCCGGCGCTACTGAGCTACGACGAGGTAAGCACGCTATTTCATGAGTTTGGGCACGCGGCGCACGGGCTGTTTAGCAAGGTTAAGTATCCGCTGCTTTCAGGCACCAACGTGCCACGGGACTTCGTCGAATTCCCTTCGCAGTTCCTGGAAGACTTCGCTCTGGACGAAAAGGTACTCGCCAGCTATGCCAAACACTACGAGACGGGCGAATCCATGCCGCCCGAGTTGGCGCAAAAGATCATCGCAGCGCGAAGCTACGGCCAAGGCTTCGCATCGTTGGAATACATAGCCGCAGCAATGCTCGACATGCGCTGGCACGAGTTGGCAGTAGCCGACGCTGACCAAAGCGACGTGATCGCCTACGAGAAATCGGCGTTGGAGGCCGATGGCGTGCAGTACGGCCTAGTGCCGCCCCGCTACCGCTCAACCTACTTCGCCCATATCTGGCAAGGCGGGTATTCAGCAGGCTATTACGCCTACCTGTGGAGCGAAGTCCTAGCCGCCGACGCCTTTCAGGCCTTCTATGACAATGGTGGGATGACCCGCGAGAACGGTCAACGCTTCCGCGATGCCGTCTTGTCCAAGGGGCTCACTAAGGAGCCCATGCAGCTCTATATCGACTTCCGCGGCCATGAGCCGGGGATCGAAGCGCTGCTGGTCAGGCGCGGACTGAAGGCGAAACAGTAGGTTCACGGCGGTTTGGGGGCGTACTCTGCCCCCATTCCGCATCCTTAACACGGCCGCCGAGCATTCGTTAACCACGCCAAACCCAGTGCCGCCAACGACTTGCAGAAATGAAGCAAGAAAACGCTTGCAGTGTGTGAGTTGAGTAGGCAATATTCGCGGCCCTTGCAGAGCAGCGGCAAGGTTGTGGAGGGGTCGAGGTAGGCGTTGTATAGTGTTGACAGCGACCATTTTCGATGTATTATGTGCGGCTCACCGGCGAACTGCCGGCGAATGAAAGAGGCCTTCGGGCCAGATCTTTACCAAGCAGATGAAGTGTCTTGTGTGGGCGCTCTGGATGAGGAAATCCCTCAAATAGGGTGACTTACATAAGGAAGTAATTCCTTTAGTCAAGTTCATTCTTGTACGAAAAAATAGTTAGTTTTAAACTGAAGAGTTTGATCCTGGCTCAGATTGAACGCTGGCGGTATGCTTAACACATGCAAGTCGAACGCGAAAGGACTTCGGTCCAAGTAGAGTGGCGGACGGGTGAGTAATGCATCGGAATCTACCCTGACGTGGGGGATAACCAAGCGAAAGTTTGGCTAATACCGCATAACGTCTGAGGACCAAAGCGGGGGATTCTTTTAGAACCTCGCGCGATAGGATGAGCCGATGTTCGATTAGCTTGTTGGTAGGGTAATGGCCTACCAAGGCGACGATCGATAGCTGGTCTGAGAGGATGATCAGCCACACTGGGACTGAGACACGGCCCAGACTCCTACGGGAGGCAGCAGTG
>QIMA01000287.1 GCA_003233535.1 Rhodanobacteraceae bacterium | reverse complement strand
CTGACCGAACGCAAGAACTGCAGTGGATCCTTGATTTTCCAGCGCGCCGTGGTGTCGACCACGACAAACTCACGGTCGAGCGTGGGAATTTGGCTAACGTCGCCATCCCAGTCCAGAAGACGCTTGTCATAGCGACGAACTTCTTGCCAGGGCAGTTTCCAGTGCAGTCCGGGCTCGCTGACGACCTCGCCGAGCGGCTCACCGAACTGGACAATGATGCCCTGTTCAGCCTGGTCGATCACATATACGGAACTGCTCACGACAAAGGCCAGAAGGACCGCAAACGCAATAATGATGGGAGTTTTCATGCTCAGTTCTCCTGCTTCGCGGCGGGCTGCGCGTTGCGCAGATTGAGTAAAGGCAGCGGCGGCATGTTGCCCTCCTGCACGACCACAACCGAGCCCACTTTCGGCAGGACCTCGTTGAGTGCCTCAAGGTACATCCGGGTACGTGTGACCTCAGGTGCACTGCGGTACTCGGTCAAAATAGAGCGGAAGCGAGCGGTTTCACCCAGCGCCTGGTTGACCCGTTCGGTGGCGTAACCTTCGGACTGCGAGATCACCCGATTGGCGTTGCCCTTTGCCCGCGGAATTTCTTTATTAGCCTGTTTGTTCGCCTCGTTGATCATCCGTTCGCGTTCTTGCCGGGCTTCATTAACCTCGTTGAATGCCGGCTGCACGGCCTGTGGCGGAACCACGTCCTGCAGTTCAACGGTAATCACCTTAATTCCCGTTTTGTACAGTTCCATAGCCTCCTGCGTTTCGTCACGGACCTTGTTGGATATTTCCACACGACCCGTGGTAAGGACCTCGCTGCCTAGTCGATTGCCAACGGCGCGGCGCATAACGGACTCGGAGATGTCACGCAGCGTCCCGGTCGGCTCGCGCATGGAGTAGAGGAATAGCATCGGATCGGAGATGCGGTATTGCACCACCCACTCGACGTCGATGATGTTGAGATCACCAGAGAGCATCAATGACTCATCTGGGAAGTCCTGCGCGGAGTACTGAGTGCGCTGGGCGCTGCTGGCCGTGCGGAAACCGAACTCTTGCTTAAGCACCCGCTCAGTGGCCACAAACTGCACAGCGTCGATGCCGAAAGGGATTTTGAAGTGCAGTCCTGGATCGGCAATCTTGATCACCTCGCCAAAGCGCTTAACCACCGCTCGCTGCTCAGGCTGCACGGTGTAAATCATGCTAAATCCGGCCCACAAGATCAGGCCGATAACCATAATGATCCAGGGCAAACTTGGTGGAAACTTGGGGCCTTCGTTGTTGCCTGCCCCGCCACCTCCGCCATTGCTGTTAAGACGCGAAAGCATCTCCATGATGGGGTTGTCTTGGTTTTGACTCGTAGCCACGATGAATCCTTTTGCCAATGGGCGGGGTGCCCGCCCGACTGCATCAGGATACTTGCTTTGTTGTGACGCAAACGGTTCGGCACTATCAAAGTGCACGAGAATCGCCGTCGGAGACTAGCGAGGGCACGTAAGTGTGGCTGTGCTTAACTTGTTTTTTACAAAAAAGCCGAGTATCGTCCGCCCCGTTGCCTAGCAGATCGCCCGGTACCCGGGCCGCCGTCATGAAATTTGTAGCCGATTACAACCTAAGGAAGACACTGCCCAACTAGCGGCAGATCAACTCGCGTACAGCGTGTTGAACCCTTTTGGCTACGAAGCGCTAAACCAGCGCCAGGACGCAATGAACACATTATTGGATATTTGGGGTGAGCACCCCTGCGCTGCGCGTGTGCGCTGGCGTTTGCTGGATTGGTGCGCGACACATCGACCCGGCGATGATTGGGATAAGGCGATCACGCGGATTGCCCCACGGCTGGATTTGGATCCAAGCAGGCGTGAGGAACTAACCGAGCGCATTGGCAATTCGGCATCGCAAGTGTGCGATTCCACGGCATTCCATCAACAACTCGGCCTAGACACGCTATCTGGCGTGTTCGGACTCAACGAGCCTGAACAGCAGATATTGGCGCTGTTGCTGCAGATTGAGTTAGACGCCGAACTTAACGACTGGCTAGTTCAGTTACGCGACGTAGTAGGAGAGAGCTGGCACGTGCACATGCGCGTTTTGGCGCGCTTGGCAGACTCAAGCGAGCGCAGCGTATCTCGCTTACTTTCTCCCCATGCGTCGTTGCTGAAGACGGGGCTGATTAGCACGTACCGGCGAGCCCGCAATGGCTTGAGTGATCGGTATGACGTGCGTGATGCCGTCGCCGAGTACTGCGTGGACACGTCCCACGACTTGCGGCGCGTGTGCGCGAGCTACTTCACCGCATGCGAGCGCGGCAGCTTGGAGCTATCGGACTATCCGCACCTACAGCAAAGCGTTGAGCGGATACGAGGCGTTCTGGCAGCCCGCGGTCCTGGTACACATGTGCTGCTCTACGGTCCACCGGGAACCGGTAAAACCGAGCTCGCCCATGCGGTAGCACGCGAACTTGGGGCTCACCTATACGCGGTGCCTTGCCAGGATGAGGACGGCGAACCGATCGAACACGATCGACGGTTGACCGCGTTCGCGCAGGCACAGCTGGTTCTTTCCGCGCGCAGCGATGCGCTGCTGCTGTTTGACGAAGTCGAGGACGTGATCCGCTCCTCCAGCGTGTCCCGCGATGGCAAGCATCGCGCCGTGTCTTACAAGGGTTGGCTGCACGAGCAACTGGAGACCGCGCCACTGCCCAGCATTTGGATTAGCAACTCGCTGGCCTGCTTTGACGCAGCCCAACTGCGCCGCTTTGCCTGCATCGCCGAGGTGTCAGTTCCGAGCCTGCGTCGACGGCGGGAACTGGTCGCCGCCGCAACCGCCGATTTCGGCCTGGATGGCTCGCTTCTCGAAGGTATTGCTAGGCGAACGGATCTAGCCCCGGCTGAGCTACACGCGGCGCAGCGCGAAGCCAGTCACTGCGACAACTCAGGAAGCGCTTTTCGCCACGCCTTGGATGTGCGCATGCGCGCCTCGGGTCGACCGCGGATCAAGCCATCAGCAGCAGTGCGCTACAACTTGGACTACGTCAACACCGACGTGCCGTTGCGCCCATTGAGCGTAGACCTACAGCGCTTCCCCTCTGCCAGAGTGCTCATGAGCGGACCGCCGGGCAGCGGCAAGACCGCGCTGGCCATACACATGGCCGAGTTGCTCGAGCGGCCGCTGGTCCTCAAGCGCGCATCCGACCTGCTCTCCATGTGGGTGGGAGAGACCGAACAAAATCTCGCCGAGGCGTTTGAGGAAGCCACGCGCGATGATGCGGTGCTGCTTCTCGATGAGGCCGATAGCTTCCTGCTGGCCCGACACTCCGGCCAACGCAGCTGGGAACTGTCGCAGGTCAATGAGCTACTTAAGCAACTCGAGGACTTCGACGGCTTGTTCTTTGCCGCCACCAACCTACCTGAGCTGTTGGATCCGGCTGCGTTGCGCCGTTTCGACTTCAAGCTGCGT
>QIMA01000478.1 GCA_003233535.1 Rhodanobacteraceae bacterium | reverse complement strand
CGGAACGCTTAGCGGAACCATCACGGTTGATGATGGCAATGGCGCCAGCTGCACGATCACGCTGCCGGCCACCAGCTGCATCTTGACTACAACCGTGGCGGGTCCGGTGACGCTCACCGCGAGCTACTCGGGCGACGGCAACAACCTGCCTTCCAGCGCTAGCTTTGTGATAACCGGTGGCGTGCTGCAGGCCGCAACCTCGACGGCGCTAACGGCGCTGCCCAGTCCGGTGATTGTCGGCATGCCGACGCAGCTCACCGCCAGCGTGATCCAGCCGGGTAGCGTCGGGGTGGTTCTGGCCGGCAACGTCGATTTCGTTGCAGGCGCGGTGGCGATTCCAGGGTGCGCCGCGGTGCCGGTAGTCAACGGCGTCGCGCTCTGCGATACCAGCTTCACTCCGGCCGGTGAGCGCACTTTGAGCGCGAACTATCTGGGCGATGCGAACAATCTGCCCTCGTCGGGCAGCCTGCAGCTGATGGTCAATCGTGTGCCCACGACGACCACATTGACAGTGCTGCCTACGTCTACGTCGATCAACGGACTGGTCCGTCTGAGCGTGCTGGTAGAGGGTGGCGTGCCGCCCCTTTCCGGCACCGTCAGCATCACGGCCAATGGCGTCGATGTTCCTGAATGCCAGAACCTGACGCTAACAGCCGGAATGACCAGCTGTCAGTACCTGGCGCTTGAGATCAACGAGTTCGTCTTGGTGGCGACTTACAGCGGCGACGTGGACGATGATCAGTCCAGTGGGTCGGCGAACTTAAGCGTGTTTGCTGTAAGCGTTCCGGTCGGCGGGCCGTGGCCAACGTTGCTACTCGCACTCAGCTTGCTGCTGATTGCTGGTCGTGCGTTGCCGAAAGACTAGCCCCGGATATTTCATGAACTCGCGCGATGATCGCGCATAGCACCGCTGTGGCTTCGACGAGCAACGACGTATCAGGAGAGACAGCGAGCGCGGAGGATTCAAGGTATTTATGAAACACCACACTTGCTCGTCAGTCATCAGTCTCGGCCTCAGCGCCGGGCTGCTGTCGCTATCGGCAATCAGCTGGGCTGGTCCGCCCGTGTGGCAGTTCACCGACGTGACGGCTACAGCCGGAGCAACGGCTGAGTTTCGCTTCGAGTTTGGCTACAGCTCGACCCGAGACATGATGCCGGCTGGCGTTGCTGCCGGCGATATCGACAACGATGGTGATATCGATCTGATCGTTCCCCAGGGCGACTTTCTGCCGGTAAAAGTGCTGCGCAATCTCGGTAACGGCAGCTTCGACAGCGTGGCGGCGGAGGTTGGTTTGGCACTGATCGGCAGGATTCCGGCTGGAGCCATGCTGGCCGATCTGGACGGCAACGGCTACCTCGATCTGGTCCTCACCGGCAGCCACGGTTTCGGTACGCGTTTGTATCTCAACACGGCCGGGCTATTCACCGAAGCCACTGCAGCCTGGGGTCTGTCTGCCAGCACGTTGGATGCCTATTCGGCGGCGGCTGCGGACATTGACGGTGATGGTCGATTGGAGTTGGCGGTCAGTCATTGGGACAACACGAACCCTAAATCACGTACCGGGCATCTGTGGCACAACCAAAGCGACGGCTTCAGCGATATCACCATTAGCGCCGGGCTGGGCGTGCTGCAGGATTCGGACTACAGTTTCACCCCGATTTTCGCCGACATGGACGGTGACCATCGCCCAGACTTGCTGCTGGCCAGCGATTTCACCACGACGCGCGCCTTTCGCAACCTCGGTAATGCGCAGTTCGAAGCTTGGGATGCCAGCCAGTTCGACGACGAGAATGGCATGGGCGCAGACGTCGGTGACTACGACAACGATGGTGATTTGGACTGGTTCGTCAGCTCCATCTACGACCCGGACGGAATTCCTACGGCGGGGCAAGGCGTGACCGGCAATCGGCTCTATCGCAATGATGGCGCAGGCGTGTTCACCGATGTTAGTGAGGCTGCCGGTGTACGCGAGGGCTTTTGGGGCTGGGGTAGCTGCATGGTCGATTTCGACCTTGATGGCTGGCTCGACATCTACCACGTCAACGGCATGCCGTTCCTCAATCACCCGGTCTTTGGTGCCGATCCGGCGCGGATGTTCGTCAACCAAGGCGACGGTACGTTCACTGAGGAATCGGTCAATCTGGGAGTTGCCGATACCGAACAGGGTCGCGGTATCGCCTGTTTTGACTACGATCGCGACGGCGATCTGGATATCTACGTCACTAACAACGAAGGCGAGACGCGTTTGTTCCGCAATGACGCGCCCGTCGACCGCCACGGCCTAAACGTGGCTCTGCGTCAGTCCGGGCCAAATACCCGCGCAGTCGGTGCCGAGCTGCGCCTGTGGCGCAACGGCAATGTGCAGCTGCAGGTGATGTTAGCGGGGCGCGGATTCCAGGCTTCCGCACCCACCGAGGCGCACTTTGGTCTGGGCACGGATTCTTTCGCCGACGCGTTGGATATCCGCTGGCCGGATGGGCGTACCACGCGGTTGGCCTATCCGCAGGCACAGCCGTTGCTGACCATTAGCGATCCTGACCGGATTTTTGCTGGCGGCATTGATACGCCGGCGGATTGATCTGGCGGTTCGCGGTTTGGCTCGGCTTCCAGACCTTGTTGAGAGATGTCGGTAGCTTGAACGCGATGGATGCGCTTCGTGCCTCTGCACATCTACTCTGATACGAGTTGTCGGGTACGACCTGTCGAATTTCGGGCGTCCTCACGCCCCTGTCTCAAATGGCGCCGAACTTCAGCCGCAATTCCTTCGCGCTCCTGTAAATCGGCATTCACCGGTGGCCCCGGGTAGACCTGCAGTATCTGGTCGTCGTGCAAACGCGGGTGGATGTGGAAATGCACGTGCGGCACCTCCTGGAAGGCTGCAGGGCCGATCGAGTTCCACAGGCTCATGCCCTGGTTCGGAAAGGTGGCACCCACTGCCTGCGTGATCCGCACGATGGTTCTCATTAGCGCGCCAGCAGTGTCCGGATCTAGCTCACGTACGTCGGTGAAGTGTGCTTTAGTCACCACCAACACGTGACCGCGGTTGGCCTGACGCTGATCAACGAAGGACAAAGTCCATGGGTCTTCATCAACAATGGCTGCTGGCGCTTGCCTAGCCACAATCTGGCAAAACACACATGGCGGTTGCTCACTCACTTAGGACTCCCAGCTGCTCGCTTTTAGGTCGAAGTTTGGCGACGTTACCGGAACCACGCGAGCGCTGCCCGGTCGGCGCTTCCATCACCCACCAGCGCTTGATTTGCTTGACCCGGCGCGCGCCGAGCGCCCCCAGCCGCTTCACTTCAGCTTCCACATCGTCGGTTTCGATATCCAAATGGACCCGGCTGGCCGAGCAATCGATTATGGTCGGCCGAGCGCGGCTGGTCGGGGGATGCGCAAACAGTCATTGGCAGTTCGCGATGGATGATTTGCGTGCGTTTCCCGAGTTCCTTGTGCTTTATGGAAACTTGCCGCTTACTGCTGGCGCGGGCTGTCATTGACAAAGTAGCGGTAGTGCCCGCTAATCGGGTAGCTGAAGAGCACATCTTCAAGCTGCGGGCCTGCACCAATATTGTGAACGATCAACGGGTTGCCGCTACCGCTGAGTCGACCGCTGACGATGCCTATGTGCGGCAGGTTGGCCGGCAGGATCCACGTGACCAGATCGCCCGGGCGATAGTCTACGGCTCGGTCGGAGACGCTTAGGGACTGGCCATGACGTTCGAAAAAACGGCGCAGATTCGGCACTCGTCGATGGTCGATGTTTGTGTCTGGCCGGCTTAGGCCCCAGTTCTGCGGGTAGTCGGCGAAGTTCGCACGCATGTCTTCGTGAACGTGCTTTTGTAGGTCGATGCCCAGGCCGCGATAGCTACGAATGACTACGTCCGTGCACACGCCTGTATCGGCCGGAACATCCCCGCCGGGGTAGCCGATGCGTCTATAGCTGCCGTCGTAGCGAATGCTATGGGTCGTGCGCTCGATCGCGGCGGCGACTAGCGCAGCCGCCGTGGATGGAGAGGTCGCTTCGTTGGCTGTGTACTCCGGTGCCGATTGGGATTGCGAGACCGTTGGCGCAAGCGTGAAGGTTACGACCACTAGGCTCATTAACAGAGCCTGCAGAAATCGCCAGCGGATAATTCGTTCGTCTCGGCACATCGGTTGCAGCATCCTTGTAAGTCGTCAGTAGGACTGCGCAATGCAGCGGGGGTTCCTGAGCGCTCAGAATCCGCCTATCGGGCGACCTTAGCCCGGAATTTCATAAACTTCACGCGCCCTCGCTAGGCCCTTGATCGCCCAGCGGTTTTTCCTCAGTCGGGTGTATGAACCACTACACC
>QIMA01000285.1 GCA_003233535.1 Rhodanobacteraceae bacterium | reverse complement strand
GGCGAAGGCGCGTGAGCCACGTAGCGGTGGTTTTCTGCGGCTAGCCGATCGTAGGAGCAGATCGGGCCACAGCGCCCCACCCTTACTAAGACGGGCGGCCGCAGCAGAAGTTTTTGACATTCCGCGCTAGCCACCGGCAGCAGCTTCAGGCTTCGGACCAGAAGATCGCGTGATCGCAACCGCCGCTGGCGAGCCGTTGCTGGCTCGCTCAGCATTCGACGTTTTCCGCCTGAACTACCCAGGCAGGTGGTCTTTGATCGTTTTGATCAATTGAGCATCGACGATTGGTTTGGTGATGTAACCCTTCGCACCCTGACGCATTCCCCACACCCGATCAGTTTCCTGATCCTTGGTGGTGACCAAGATCACCGGTATATGGCTGGTGGACTTGTCACGGGAAATGGTGCGGGTTGCCTGAAACCCATTCAGGTTAGGCATAACCACATCCATCAGGATCAGATCAGGCAAATGTTCGCGGGCCATTTCTACCCCCTGCTGACCGTCTTCTGCAGTTACGGCGTCGTGTCCCATGCTCTCCACAATGCGGCGCAGCACCAAAAGTTGGGAGGGAGAGTCGTCGACGATCAGAACTCGGGCCATGGTTTCCTCGTTGTCTTAGGCTTATTCAGCTTGTTCGTAGATTCTACGCACATGCGGGCACTCGTCCCAGCCTCAACACCGTCCTGAGCGACCCAGGTCGGCCTAAGCACGTAAATTTGAGCAGAGTTTTTCATTCCCCGCCAATTCTTACCAGAGTCCGGCCGAAGCTGTCTCCCGCAACAATGCGCTCAAAGACCGCCGGTAACCCATCAAACTCCACTTCCGCGGTAACGATGCGCGACAAATGTTGCGGTTTCCAGTCAGTGGCCAAATGCTGCCACAGCTCGTTGCGTATGGAATACAGTGTCGCCGATGAGTTAATCCCCAGCAACGACACCCCACGAATGATGAACGGCATCACAGTCGTGTGCAGTTCGGTGCCGCCGGCCATGCCACAGCTCGCGATGGAGCCCCACGGCTTAATGACTCGCGTAAGTCCAGAGAGCATCTCTCCGCCAACGTTATCGATTGCGCCCGCCCAACTGGTGCTTTCCAGCGGCCGCTGACCCCAGTAAAGCCCCTCACGGGAAACACACTGCCGTGCACCGACGGATTTTAGGAAATCGAAATGCTGCGGCTTGCCGGTAATCGCGTGCATTTCAAAGCCGTAGCGAGACAAGATGTCCAGGGCGAGCATGCCTACGCCACCAGTTGCTCCGGTGACCACCAGCGGACCGGCTTCTGGCCGCTGACCGTTGGCTAGCAGTCGCCACAGGCAAAGCGCCGCGGTAAATCCCGCAGTACCTATGCCCATCGCTTCGGACAAGCTCAGACCTTCGGGCAGCGGAACCGCCCATTCAGCCTGGATGCGCGCATACTCGCTGTAGCCTCCGTCGCGCGTTTCGGACAAACCGCTGCCAGTCACCAGCACCGGATCACCCTCGCGAAAACGCTCGTCGCGGCTAGCAACGACATGACCGGCTACGTCGATTCCACCGTTCATCGGAAAACTGCGGCAGATCCGGCCCTTGCCGGTCCCAGCTAGCGCGTCCTTATAGTTGACCGACGAGTAAGCGACGCGAATATCGACCTCACCGGGTGACAGATCGTCCCAGCTCAACGGCTCCAGCTGCACACGATAGCCTTCGCTGTCGTTGTGAATGCGAAGCCCTCGAAATTGGTTTTCACTCATCAGCTAGCCCTCTAATTGGCTCGATGGATCGCGCGCTTATCGACGGATAGAGCCGCTTCATGAACCGCCTCTGAGAGTGTCGGATGCGCATGACAGATGCGTGCCAGATCCTCGGAGCTGGCGTGAAACTCCATCGCCACCACGCACTCTGCGATGAGCTCGGAAACGTTGGCGCCAACCATATGCACGCCCAAAATGCGGTCGGTTTCCGCATGCGCAATAATCTTCACCTGCCCCGCTGGCTCGGCCATTGCCAGTGCGCGAGCAGTTGCGGCGAAGGGGAAACTCCCGGTCTTGACCGGCACGCCCTCGTCTTTCAACTGCTTCTGCGTCTTGCCCACCCACGCAATTTCTGGCTCGGTGTAGATCACCCAAGGCACGGTATCCAGATTCACGTGACCGGGCTTACCGGCGACAATTTCGGCGACTGCTATGCCTTCCTCGCTGGCTTTATGAGCCAACATCGGGCCGCGCACGCAATCACCAACGGCGTAAACATTCTGCGCACTGGTGCGGCAGTGTTCGTCAACTTCGATCATGCCGCGTTCGGTCACCTTGACCCCCGCCTCATCGCTGAGCAAGCCGCCGGTGTAGGCGCGACGGCCCACGGCAACCAGTAGCTTATCGACGGTGATCTCGTGATCGCCCTTGGCATCGGAATAGCGCACTGCAACGGTGCCATCCTGAGCAGTAGCTGAGGTCACCTTCGCACCCATGCGAATATCCAGCCCCTGCTTCTTGAACTCGCGCTGGGCCACTCGAGCAATATCTGCATCAGCAGCGCCGAGGAAGTCCGGGAGCGCCTCAAGCACCGTGACTTCCGAACCCAGACGTTTCCAAACGCTGCCCAGTTCCAGACCGATGACGCCGGCACCGATAACGCCGAAGCGCCCGGGAACGGCATCGAAGTCCAGCGCGCCGACATTGTCGACGATCAGCTCGCCGTCAAATTCCACATTGGGTATCTGGATCGGGCGAGAACCGGTTGCCAAGATCACGTGCTCAGCTTCGATAACTTCCTGAGCGCCGTCTTGAAACTGCACCTCGACCTTGCGATCGCCCAGCAGCCGCGCATGACCGGCAAACGGCGTCACTTTGTTGGCCTTAAACAGCTGCGCAATACCGCCGGTGAGTTGCTTGACGATGCGATCCTTGCGTCCGACCATTACCGGCACGTCAATCTTGGCTTCGCCAGCGCTGATCCCGTGTTCGGCAAACAGGTGATTCAGATTATGAAACTGGCGCGACGAGTCCAGCAGCGCCTTGGAGGGGATGCAGCCGACGTTGAGGCAAGCTCCACCCAGCGAAGGTTTGCCGTCTTTGCCGACCATTTCATCGACGCAAGCGGTGCGCAGACCCAACTGCGCTGCACGAATTGCGGCCACGTATCCGCCAGGGCCAGCGCCAATCACTACCACATCAAACTTGTCGCTCACGTTGTTCCCGCATCCGTTGCACAAGGGCGGGATTCTACAGCAATGGATAGGGCCGAGGGCTCAGCACAAAGGGCTGAGGGTTGAGAGCTGAGGACCACAAGAACACAAAGACGCGGCAGTTGAAGGAGAGCCGAGGTGATTGGACAAAGGCAAAAGGCCAATCTGATTCCTGCTCTACTAGTGACCAGGCCCACGATCGCTCTTCGTCAATTAACCCGGAATTTCATAAACTTCACGCGCCCTCGCTAGGCCCTTGATCGCCCAGCGATTTTTTCTCAGTCGGGTGTATGAACCACTACAC
>QIMA01000060.1 GCA_003233535.1 Rhodanobacteraceae bacterium | reverse complement strand
ACGCATGGTCAACGGCGCAGGAACCGAACAACCGGCCCCCGCCTTGAGTGTCAGCTATGACGAACCTCGGCTGCGCGCGTTCATTCAGTCCGCCTCGCTGCAGGTGCCAGACAGTGGTGGGACCCTGACGCTCGCGGTCGAATCAGATTTGCGCAGCGCGCTGGGCGGCCCGGGTACTAACGACGGCCTGCAGGCTGAGGTCAGTTTGCCTACGCTGTACAGCGTGGCGCTTAATCGGGTAACCGCCAGCGTGGTCGAAAACGAGCGCTTCGAGCCCGAACAAGTCCTGCTGTTCGACTACAACGACCGTGTTAAGGACGACCAGGTCGCAGCGGCCACGCGAGTCTGGTTACTGCCGGCGATCAACCCTGACGACAAGCGCAAGCGCAACCCGTACCCGTGGAGCAACAACGATGTCGATGATGCGCTCCTGCGCCAGTCGCAGCGTATTGATCTGGACCCAATTCCCGCCGAGCGCGCCTACATAGAGCGGCACAGCTATCGCTATCAGGCGCCGCCGGGGCGGCGCTTGTTCGTGCAAGTCGACCGCGGCCTGCGCTCGTTTGGCGGTTTTCTGCTGGGCAAACCCTACCGGCGCATACTCAGCGTGCCCGATTTTCCACAGCTGCTACGCTTCGTCGGTGACGGCGCGCTGCTATCGCTCAAAGGCGAACGCCGAATCAGCGTGGCGACGCGCAACGTCCCCGGCCTGAGTCTGGAAGTCGGCCGGATAAAGCCCGACCAGCTACAGCATTTGGTCATGGGCAACTACGGTCGCTATGAGCGCCCGCAGCTGCGCAGGATTAGCGCAGACAGCCTAGTCGAGCGCTCTCACCATCGTTTGGCCATTGCCAACGACGACCCGCGACTAACCCAGTACCAGGGCATCGATCTGGGCGACTACTTCAGCGCTGACCGCCACGGTGTTTTTCTATTGCGCCTATACCGCCACGACCCCAGCAGCGCTCGTCCGGGCAGCGAAGACGATCGGCGCGCAATGGATTCTTATGACGGCCAGGGCTGGGACGGCGCGACCGACTCACGCTTGGTTGTGCTTACCGACCTGGGTCTGGTCGCGAAACGAGAGCTGGGCGGCGCACGCAGCGTGTTCGTCATGTCTATTGCCAACGGCACGCCGGTCGCTGGCGCCGCGGTTGCCGCAGTCGCGCGCAACGGCGAGACGCTGATCAGCGTGCGCAGCGATGCTAGCGGTCGCGCCAACTTACCCGATCTATCTGGATTCAAGCGCGAGAAGCAGGCGGTGATGTTGACCGTGCAGTCGGGCAGCGACTTTTCCTTCTTGCCGCTGAACGGCAACGGTCGAGATTTGGAGCTATCGCGCTTCGACGTCGGCGGCGAAGTCAACGCGCTCGACCCGGGCAAGCTTAAAGCCTACCTATTTTCCGACCGTGGGCTGTACCGGCCCGGCGATGAACTGCACATAGGCCTGATTGTGCGCGCCGCCGATTGGGAGCAGCGTTTATTGGGTATACCGCTGGAGTATCAGCTGCGAGATCCAGTCGGTAACTTAGCCCAGCGCGAGCGTCTGAATCTAGGCCGTGAAGGTTTTGAATCGGTCAGCTACAAGCCGGAGTTCAGCGCCCCCACCGGCAACTGGGAAGCCAGCGTTTATCTGATCGGCGAGCAGAACCGCCGGACATTACTCGGATCGACCAGCGTACAGGTACGCGACTTCCTGCCGGACCGGCTGAAGGCTAGCGCCCGATTCCTAGCCGACCCCGGCGAAGGCTGGCTGCCACCGGAGAATCTGCTCGCCCATGTCAAAGTCGAGAACCTGTTTGGTACGCCAGCCCAGGATCGTCGAGTTAGCGTCAGTGTGTTGCTGCAGCCGGCGTTCCCAGCCTTCAGCGCCTATCCGAAGTTTCAGTTCTACGACCCGCAGCGAGCCAAAGAGGGCTACCGAGAAGCACTTGGGGACTCAAGCACGGATGCAAACGGCGAGATCGAACTACCCATCGATTTGAGTCAGTTCGATCGAGCCACCTACCAACTGCGCTTGCTCACGCAGAGTTTCGAGGCCGGCGGTGGCCGCGGGGTCTCCGCTCAGGCCAGCGTGCTGGTCTCATCCAACCCCTATTTGATCGGCATCAAGTCGATCGACGCGCTCAATTACGTCAAGCGCGATGCCAGTCATCAGGTCGAACTGCTTGCGCTGGGTCCGGACGCAAACCCGGTCGCAGTCGAGCAACTCGATGCGGTCTTGATCGAACGTCGCTATGTTTCGGTACTGACCAAACAGGATTCCGGTCTGTACAAGTACGTCTCACAGCTGCGTAGCGATGAGCGCGAGCGTAAGGCGCTGTCCATCGCCGCACAAGTTCAGGCATTCGCTCTAAACACGGGCACTCCGGGCGACTTCGTGCTGCAGATCCAAAACAGCGACGGCGAAGTGCTCAACAGCATTCGCTACAGCGTCGCCGGCGCAGCCAACCTGACCCGCTCCTTAGATCGCAATGCCGAACTCGGACTGAGTTTGTCGAAGTCGGACTATCGACCCGGTGAGGAAATCGAGATCTCGCTGCGCGCGCCCTATATCGGCGCCGGGCTAATCACCATTGAACGCGACAAGGTCTACGCCCACCAGTGGTTCCAGACCGATACAACCAGCTCAGTACAGCGCATCCGGCTGCCTGAGGACTTCGAGGGCAACGGCTACATCAACGTGCAGTTTGTGCGCGATCCGGATTCGGATGAGGTCTTTATGAGCCCCTTGTCCTACGCGATTGCGCCGTTCACCGCGGACTTGAGCGCTAGACGCCTTAACCTGGAGCTACAGGCACCAACCGAGGTTCGCCCAGGCTCTATCGCTGAGTTCACATTGAGCAGCGCACTGCCCGCCCGTGCTGCGCTGTTTGCGGTCGATGAGGGCATCCTTCAGGTTGCGCGCTACGAGCTGGGTAATCCGCTGGATTTCTTCTTCACCAAGAAGATGCTGCAGGTCAATAGCGCGCAAATCCTTGACCTGATCCTGCCCGAATTCAGCAAGCTCGCCGCGCTCTCGGCGCCAGGCGGCGACGCGGCCGGCCTGTTGGCGAAGAATCTCAACCCGTTCAAGCGCAAGGGCGACAAGCCGGCAGTGTATTGGTCCGGACTGCTCCAGGTAGACGGCGAGCAACGCTTCCAATTCCCGGTTCCCGACAGCTTCAACGGCAAACTGCGGGTAATGGCGGTCGCGGTCAGTCCGAGCCAGGTAGGCATTGCTCAGGCCGAAACGATCGTCCGTGGCGATTTCGTACTCTCACCCAACGCGCCGTTACATGTGGCGCCGGGCGATGAGTTTGAGGTCAGTGTCGGCGTTGCCAACACCGTCGAAGACGCCCCGGACCAGCCCATGCAGATTGCGGTCAGCCTGGTTGTGGGCGAAGGACTGGAACTGATCGGTGCGGCGGCGCAAACCGTTGAACTGGACCCTGGCGCCGAAGGCTTGGCTCGATTCCGCGTTCGCGCTGGCACTGAACTT
>QIMA01000434.1 GCA_003233535.1 Rhodanobacteraceae bacterium | reverse complement strand
GGTGCTGCCGGGGGTCCGCTCGCTGATCGGTGTGGTTGCGGTGCCCAGCGAGCAAGGGCAAACACTGCTGGATGATGAGGGCAAACGCCCGCTGGTTCGCACTCTGCGTGAGTGGCTGCGCGGGCACATCGACCCGATTGCCAATCCGCGACGCTGGCGCTTCGTCGACGCGCTGCCGGTGGATGCGCAGGGCAAGAGTTCGCAGGCGCGGCTCGCTGCGTTGTTTCGGCCGCTGCGGCCCGAGCCGCGCTGGCTGGAGCGCACGCCCGATAGCGCCGAGCTGGAGCTCACTGTGGCGCCTGACTTAGCCCAGTTCGACGGCCACTTTCCCGGCTCCCCGGTGCTGCCGGGCGTGGCCATGCTGGACTGGGCGATGCACTACGGGTCGATGGCCTTCGCGCTGGACCGACAGTGCCTGCAGATGGACGCATTGAAGTTTCATCAAATCGTCCGCCCCGGCGCTGAGCTATCGCTGTCGCTGCAGTGGAATGCTGAGCGCGGCGTGCTTAGCTTCAGCTTCGTAGGCGGCGAGCATAAGCACGCCAGCGGTCGATTCCGCCTGACTGAACCCAGCGGCCGAACTTAACGAGAAGGGCGCATGAGTGAGCAGCGAACCATCGTGGTCATTCCGGTCTACAACCACGCCCACGCGATCGCCGGGCTGGTTGAACGAATCGGTGTTCATGGCTTGCCCTGTCTGTTGGTTGATGACGGTTCGGGGGCCGAATGTGCCGGTGTGCTGGATGCCTTGGCCGCGCAACATGATCAGGTCAACTTGGTGCGGCTGTCGCCTAACCAGGGCAAGGGCGCAGCGGTGATGGCCGGCATGCGTGAGGCGGGTAGGCTGGGCTACAGCCATATCCTGCAGATAGACGCCGATGGTCAGCACAACAGCGACGATATTCCCGGCTTCTTGGCTGATTCGCAGCGATGGCCGAGCGATCTGATCAGCGGCCGTCCGGTTTACGACGAATCCGTGCCCAAGGGGCGTCTGTACGGGCGCTATTTGACCCACGTTTGGGTTTGGATCAACACCCTGTCGCTGCAGATCAAGGACTCAATGTGCGGCTTTCGAGTCTACCCGCTGACTTCGACATTGGCGCTGCTGGATCGGGCCAAGATCGGCAAGCGGATGGATTTCGACGTGGAGATTTTGGTCCGCCTGCATTGGGCCGGCGTGCGCGTGCGCAATCGGCCGACGCGGGTGACCTATCCCGAGGACGGCGTCTCGCACTTCCAGCTGTGGCGCGACAACGCGCGTATTTCCAAAATGCACGCCAAGCTGTTCTTCGGCATGTTGCTGCGCTCGCCGCTGCTGCTGTTACGCAAGCTGAGATCGGTATGAAGGGTAAGCACTGGGCCAATTTGGGCGAAAGCACCTTCGTCGGCGGTATCTGGTTTCTGTACGGGGTGAATCGGCTGCTCGGGCGTGGACCCTTCCTGCTGATTTTGTATCCCATTGTCTTTTATTACTGGCTGGTGCGCTCGACCGCGCGGCACGCATCGCGGGAGTACCTGAGCCGACTGCAGCAAAGCCAGCAGGTTTTCGATCGCGATCCCGGCATTCGCCACAGCCTGCGTCATTTCGGTTTATTTGCGGAAACGATGCTCGACAAGCTGCTCGCTATCGGCGGGCGCTATTCGCGTGGCCGGCTGCAGTTCAACGGCCACGAGGCACTGCTGGCGGCGCAGGCTGCGGGGCAGGGCGCGCTGATCATGACCGCGCATATGGGCTGTTTGGAGCTGATGCAGACTGCGGCCGGCTGGCGCGAAGGGCTGCGGCTGACGATCTTGGTGCATACCGGGCATGCCGAGCGCTTCAATCGGGTTTTGGAACGGATCAATCCGGACGTTAAGGTGCGTTTGCTGCAGGTGGAGCACTTTTCGCCGGCCACCGCGATGCTGTTGGCTGGCCGCATCGCCGCCGGTGAGCACGTGGCGATTGCTGGCGACCGCGTGCCGCTGAACAGTGAGCGTACAGTAGCGGCGGATTTCTTGGGTCATTCAGCGCAGTTTCCGGCCGGACCCTATCTGATTGCCTCGGTGCTGCGCTGTCCGGTGTTCCTGCTCGCTTGCGTACACGCCGGTTCAGGCTATAGCGTTCACATTGAACAACTGGCCGAGCAGGTGATCTTGCCGCGGGCCGATCGCCAGGGGGCGATGAGCAAGTACGCGCAGAGCTACGCGCGCTGGTTAGAGGGGCGGCTGCGCGAGTCGCCCTACGATTGGTTCAATTTCTTCGCCTTTTGGGAACAGGGTCGCTATGCAAGCTCCACCGAATGATCGACCCAGCGCGGCGCGTCCGTTGATTATCGACGGTACACCGCTGCGCATCGAAGACGTGGTTGCGGTGGCCAAACAGCGCGCCGCCGTGCGCCTGTCCACCGACTCGGTATTTCGCAAGCGAATTGATCGCGGCGCTGAGTTTGTCGATCGGCTGATCCGCGAAGACGGCGTGGTTTACGGCGTCAGTACCGGCTATGGCGATTCCTGCACGGTGAATATCCCGCCGGCGCTGATCGCTGAGCTGCCGCATCGGCTGTACGCCTACCACGGCTGCGGTCTGGGCCAGATGCTCACTCCGGAGCAGACTCGCGCGGTGCTGGTGGTGCGTATCTGCTCGCTGGCGCAGGGCATGTCCGGGATTAGCTGGGCGCTGCTCGCGCAACTGCAGGCTTTGCTGCAGCACGACATACTGCCGCTGATTCCGACCGAAGGGTCGGTGGGTGCCAGCGGTGATCTGACCCCGCTGTCCTATATCGCTGCGGTGCTCTGTGGCGAGCGCGAGGTGTGGCATCAGGAGCGACAGATGCCAGCGGCCGACGCGCTAGCGCTGCACGATCTGCAGCCGCTGCGGCTGCGGCCCAAAGAAGGCTTGGCGATCATGAACGGTACCGCGGTGATGACCGCGCTGGCCTGCCTGGCCTTTGACCGCGCCGACTATTTGGGCCGTTTGGCCACGCGCATCACCGGCTTCAACGTGCTGGCCAGTGCCGGCAACGCGCATCACTATGATCAGACGTTGTTCGCGGCCAAGCCGCATCCAGGATTGCAGCGGGTTGCCGCTCGTTTGCGCGCCGATCTGGCCAGCGATCGACCTCAGCGCAACGAGCAGCGGCTGCAGGATCGCTATTCCCTGCGCTGCGCGCCGCACGTGATTGGCGTGCTCGAAGATGCGTTGCCGTGGCTGCGCAGCTCAATCGAAAACGAGCTCAACAGCGCCAACGACAATCCGCTAATCGACGCCGAGCAGGAAATGGTCCTGCACGGCGGGCATTTCTACGGCGGTCATATTGCTTTTGCGATGGACTCGCTGAAGAACGCCGTGGCCAACATCGCCGATCTGCTGGACCGGCAAATGGCGCTGCTGGTGGATGCTCGCTATAGCCATGGTTTGCCGGCCAATTTGAGCGGCGCCAGCGGTCCGCGCGCGGCGATCAGCCACGGCCTGAAGGCGCTGCAGATTTCGGCATCGGCGTGGACTGC
>QIMA01000116.1 GCA_003233535.1 Rhodanobacteraceae bacterium | reverse complement strand
TGTAGTGGTTCATACACCCGACTGAGGAAAAGTCGCTGGGCGATCAAGGGCCTAGCGAGGGCGCGTGAAGTTTATGAAACGTTCGGGCTAGTTCGGGTCATCATCGATCTCGAGTCCCATTGGTCCATACAAGAACACGAAGAAGACTTTCAGGAGCACTATTTTGGACGATCATGCCTACGCTGAGGCGTTGGAAAATGCCGATCTCATCTTTGATCAGCAAGCCGTCGAAAAGGCGCTGGACCGGATGGCGCTGGAGCTGGACCCGATGCTGGTTGGTACTCGCGCGATCTTTGTGACTATCTTGACCGGCGGGCTGGTTGCGGCCGGTCAACTGGCTACGCGACTGCAGGCCGACATGGATTTCGATTACGTCCACGTTAGCCGCTACCGCGGAACCAACCAGGGCCAAGCCAATTTGGACTGGGTCGCCGGACCGCGTTTGGACTGGTCCGGGCGTGATGTCATCCTGGTCGACGACATCCTCGACGAGGGCCATACAGTGGCGGCGCTGATTGCCGCAGCCAACGAGCGCGGCGCGGCAAGCGTGCGTTTAGTGGCGCTGTGCGAGAAGCTGCATGATCGGCGCACGCCGGGTGTGAGCGCGGACGTGGTCGGGCTGCAGGTGCCCGATCGCTACGTGTTCGGGTACGGCATGGATTGCTATGAGCGTGGCCGTCAGCTGCCGGCGATCTATGCGATGGCGGAAGCAGGTGCCAAAGGAGAGTAGACGTGAGTATCGATCTGGCGATTATTGGCGGTACTGGCTTGTATCAGCTGGAGGGCTTTGAGTCTGCCGAAAGCATTGACGCAGATACGCCTTTTGGACCCACGTCCGCGCCGATACGCTGCGGGCGGCTGGGACAGATCACCGTGGCCTTCCTGGCTAGACACGGGGAAGGGCACCAGCATTTGCCGCACCGGATCAATTATCGGGCGAACGTCTGGGCGCTGCATGCCGCCGGTGCGCGCAGTGTCGTTGCGGTCAATGCGGTTGGCGGCATCGCCAAGAACTGTCCGCCCCGTCAGCTGGTTGTGCCCGATCAAATCATCGACTACAGCTACGACCGCATCAGCAGCTTCTGTGATCGACCCGGCGAGCCCGTGCAGCATGTGGACTTCACCGACCCTTACAGCGCCAGTTTGCGCGCGGACTTGCTGGCTGCAGCCGCTAGCTGCGATGTAAGTGTCGCCGATGGCGGGGTTTATGGCTGCACTCAGGGACCGCGGCTGGAAACTCGCGCAGAGGTCGCGCGTATGGGTCGTGATGGCTGCGCCATCGTCGGCATGACCGGTATGCCAGAGGCGGTGCTAGCCAGGGAACTAGAGCTGAACTACGCGTGTTTGGCAGCCGTGGCTAACTGGGGTGCCGGCTGCAGCGAACAGGCCGAGATCACGATGGACGAGATTCTCGCCCATCTGGAAGCGGCTTACCAAGATGCGCACAAGGTGCTATCCGCGCTCGTAGATTCTTGGGGCTAGGCTTGCCCTAGCCCTGATGTTTCATGAACTTCACGCGCGAGTTCACGAAATTCCGGGCTAGTGCCGGGGAATCAGGCCGCAAACTGCAGCCGCGCTAGTTCAGCGTACAAACCGCCGGCCTTAACCAGCTCCTCGTGTTTGCCCACGGCAACCACCTTGCCCTTATCCAGCACCACGATTCGGTCGGCTCGCTGCACGGTTGCTAAGCGGTGAGCGATGACGATCGTGGTGCGGTCCTGCATGAGCCGATTGAGCGCCTTTTGAATCAGCTGTTCGCTCTGCGCATCCAGCGCGCTAGTGGCCTCATCCAGCAGCAGGATGGGCGAATCCTTGAGCAGCGCTCTGGCAATCGCAATGCGCTGGCGCTGACCGCCCGATAGGCGAACGCCGCGCTCGCCTAGAAAGGTCTCGTAGCCGTCGCTCAGATCGACAATGAATTCGTGCGCTTCTGCCGCCTTGGCCGCCGCCTCTACTTCTTCCAGACTCGCCCGCGGGCGGCCGTAACGGATGTTGTCGACGGCGGTAGCGCCGAAAATGAAGGTGTCTTGCGGTACCAGCGCCATTTGCTCGCGTAAGTAGGTCAACGGCAGTTCGTCGATTGAGCAGCCGTCTAGCTCGATTCGACCCTTATTGGCTTCCCAGTGGCGCAGCAGCAGCTGCAGCACGGTGCTTTTGCCAGCGCCGGAAGGGCCGACCAGGGCAATGGTCTCACCCGGACGAATGCTCAAATCAAAGTCGATTAGTGCAGGCTTGTCGGGGCGGCTGGAGTAGTGGAATTGGACCTGGTCAAAGCGCAAATGACCGGCAGCCCGGCGCGGCGTGGTGGCGGGTTGCTGCGGATCGCCAATGCTCGGCTTGCGGTGTAGCAGCGACATGATCCGCTCCATTGCGCCTGCCGCTCGCAGTACATCACCCCAAACCTCACTCAGCGCACCGGTAGAGCTAGCGGCAAACACCGCGTACAGCACGAACTGGCTAAGCTGCCCGCCGCTCATTTCGCCGTTCAACACGGCTTTCGCACCGACCCAAAGGACGATGGTTACTGCACCGAACACCAGCAAGATGACCATCGCGGTAAGGCCCGCACGCATCAGCAATCGCTTACGCGCGGTGGACAAGATGGCAGCGATTGCCCGGTTGTAGCGGCTGCGCTCATGTTCTTCGCGGGCGAAGGACTGCACGGTTGCGATGGCACCCAGCGTTTCACCGGCCACCGACGAGGTATCGGCCAAGCGGTCCTGGCTCTCGCGTGACAGTCGCTGCACGCGTCGTCCGAAGAGCAGAATCGGCACCACGGTGAGTGGAATGCCAATCACAATCAGCATCGCCAGCTGCGGGCTAGTTACCACCAGCAGCACCAGCGCTCCGATCAGCATTAGCAGCGAGCGCAAAGCAACCGACGCGCTGGAGCCCACAACCTGCTGAATGAGCTCCGTGTCGGTGCCCAAGCGGGACTGCAGTTCGCCGACCCGCGTGGTCTCGTAGAAAGCTATCTCTTGGCGAAGCAGGTGCCCGTAGAGCGCCTGGCGCATGTCGGCGATGACCTGCTCACCCAGCCAGCTGACGAAAAAGAAGCGCCCGGCAGTGGCGATGCCTAGCACTCCGGCGACCGCCAGCAAGGCGAGAAAATAACGGTCGATCAGGCTGGCATCAGTCTGCGAAAAGCCGTGGTCGATCATCTGCCCAACGGCTGCAGGCAAGACCAGTGATGCGCTGGTTGAAAGCAGCAAGAACAGAATCGCTGCGGCCATCGCGCGTCGATAGGGGCGCACAAAACCGGCTAGTGATCGCAACGCGGCTACGCGTCCGGAATTTACGGTCGTCGGGGCAGAATGGCTGTCTTCGGCGTTGCTCAAATTGCGTTACCTGCTTTGCGGTGATGGTGATTGGGAAAACCTGGTGAAGCTAGCCCGGATGTTTCATGAACTCGCGCGAGATGATCGCGCAGGACATTGGTAGGCCAGTGATTTTTCACAGTGTTTTTTCAAGAAAGGGAGCGGTGTAGTGGTTCATACACCCGACTGAGGAAAAATCGCTGGGCGGTCAATGGACAAGCGAGAGCGCGTGAAGTTTATGAAACGTTCGGGCTAGGCTGACGGCCGGTGCTATCGTTGGCGGCCGGTCGCTGCCGCGTCAGCTAGTCCAAGCGCGCGGGTAGCCAAAGTGCCTAGCTGTAGCCGCCGTTTAGCGCTTCAACGCCAGCGTCTTGCGCAAGTTCGCGACCAGAATACAACGAGGGAGCTTCAATGAGTGCGGTAGCGGACTGGATGATTTACGGTGCCTACGGCT
>QIMA01000179.1 GCA_003233535.1 Rhodanobacteraceae bacterium | reverse complement strand
CCACCACCCCCAGCTAGCCTAGACCTCTTTCCTATGTCGCTACGGAGTCCCTCATGACAGCAGCAAACAGCTACGGTGTCCTGGGTTCACTGCAGGTCCCACTCGCGCTCGGCCTGCTGCGTTTGTCGACCGAAGGCAGACCCGACCTGGAAGCGGCCATCGAGGTGATCCACCACGCCCTCAACCAGGGCATCCGGGTGCTGGATACCGCGGACTCTTACGGCTTGGACAACAAAGACCTGCACTACGGCGAGACGCTGGTGCGCAAAGCGCTGGAGAACTGGGATGGGCCGCGCGACGAGGTGCGAGTGATCACCAAGGCGGGTCTGGCCAGGCCCAAGGGACGCTGGCTGCCGAACGCTCGACCGGCACACCTGCGCGAGGCGGTCGATGGCAGTCTGGCGGCACTGGGCGTCGAGCAAATTTTCCTGTTTTTACTCCACGTAAACGATCCAGGCTGCCCGTTCGAAGACAGCCTGAGCACGCTTGCTGAGCTGCAGCAGGCGGGCAAGATCAAGCACCTGGGCCTGTGCAACGTTAGCGTCGGCGAGATTCGACAGGCCCAGCACCATTTTGAGGTCGCAGCGATCCAAAACGAAGTCAGCGTGATGAATCGCAAGCGCGCCGCCGAAGGCACGCTGGAGCTGGCTAGTCAGCTAGGCATTCCGTTTCTCGCCCATCGCCCGCTCGGCGGCCACGCCAAAACCGACAAGCTGCTGAAAAATCGGGCGATGAAACCGATCGCGACTAAACACGACATCACTCCACACCAGGGTGCGCTGGCCAGCCTGCTCGATGTGGGTCCACCGATGCTGCCACTGTTTGGCGCGACCAAGATCGAGAGTGTCGACGCCAGCCTGGGCGCGCTGAAGGTGAAACTGGGCCACGCCGACCGCTCGGCTTTGGCCGCCAAGCTCACCTTCGACGCCAAGCCTGAGGCGCTGACCGACATTGAGACCGTTCCCGTGCCCAAGCTGGAGCGCGAATTCGCGGTCGGCGATGGGCCGGGAACCGAACCGGAAGTGGTCATCGTGATGGGCGTGCAGGGCGCAGGTAAAAGCTCGCTAGTGCAAAGCTACGTCGACGCCGGCTACGCTCGGCTCAACCGCGACATCATCGGCGGCAAGCTCGACGAGCTGGTGCCGATGCTGGCCGAACACCTAGGCAACGGCGACAACCGCGTGGTGCTCGACAACACCTACCCGACACGGCTGTCCAGACGCCCGGTGATTCGCACCGCCCATCGTGCCGGGGTGCCGGTGCGCTGCCATCATTTGGCTACGCCAATGCGCGAGGCGCTGATCAACGTGGTGCTGCGGACGCTGGATCGCTACGATCGCTTGCTCGGACCCGATGAGCTCAAAGAGCTGTCCAAGAGCGACCCCAATCTGCCGCCGCCAGCCGCACTAGCACGCTGGGCAGCGCAGTTCGAGCCGCCGCAAGTCGATGAGGGATTCGCGATTGTCGAAGAAGTCCCCTTCCAGCGCCGCCCGGCACCGGAGTTATACGGGGACGCCAAGGGACTGCTGCTCGACGTGGACGGCACCATTCGACAGACCAAGAGCGGCGAAATCTATCCCACCGACGCCGATGACATCGAGATTCTCCCCGGCCGTCGCGAGCGCTTGCAGCAGTGGCTGGACGACGGCTGGAAGCTGTTCTTCGTATCCAATCAGTCCGGCGTGAGCTCCGGCAAGCTCAGTTTGCAAACCGCCCAGGCCTGTTTCGACCGCACCATCGAGTTACTTGGCCTGCCGGTAACCGATGTCGCCTTCTGTCCGCACCCGGCGTTCCCGGCCGGCTGCTTCTGCCGCAAACCGATGCCCGGCATGGGCATCGCTCTGGCATGCACACACGGGCTCGATCCGAAGCAGCTAGTGATGGTCGGCGACATGACCAGCGACCAGGCGTTCGCCGAGGCGGTGGGGGCGGTTTATCACGATGCGGATGCGTTCTTTAGCACGGACTGACATCGCGATTAGAAGCCGAACGCCGCGCCAACTAGCCCGGATATTTCATGAACTCGCGCGATGATCGCGCGAGTTCATGAAATATCCGGGCTAGGATGATTGCGCAGCGGCATCGGGAGCGCAGCGGTTGGGCGCTTGCCTCATGACTGCGATAACCGCACACGTCACGGGGCTGGCTTATGGGTACGGATGAGTTTAAAAAATCGGCCAATGATCTGACCGAGCGGATCGGCTATGCGCTTTGCAGACGTTTACGCGTCCGCGCCACCAAGCCCATAGCGACAGCTAGCAGACTGGTCGCCAGCAAGGCTCCGAGCAATAATGCATAGCTCTCGCTGCCGATGAGCAGATAGAGCATGCCGTAGGCCAACGCCAGGAGCGTTCCGGCCAACAGCCCGCGACGGCGAGAGCCCAACAGCCCGACCGAGAAGGCACCGACCATGGCGGCGAACACCAGCGAGGAAATCGCGTAGGCGAGATCGAAGCCCAAATGCTCAGACAGTGCCAACAGCAACAGGTAGAACACGACTTGGCTGACGCCAACTAGGGCGTAGTCCAGCGCCCATAGTTCGCGTGCAAGCAGCAGCTCCAGCAAGAAGTAGGCGCCCAAGCTGAGCGCGACAAACAAAAACCCGTACTTCCAAGCGCGCTCGTTGCGCTGGTAAACGTCGCCGGGCTGCTGCAGGGTGACGCCGAATCCCACCCGATGCGCGCTCAGCGCCTCCACCTGATCGGTATTCATCACCGGCGGTATACCGGCGTTGAAGTCGAGCACCCGCCAGTCGGCGCTAAAGCCGCTTTCGCTCACTTCTCGGTTGCGCGGCAACAGCCCGTCGGCGAACCCTGGGTCGGGCCAATTACCGTGTACCTGCACGGTCATGTCGCTGGCGCTGGGCAGCCAGGTCAGCGAACGCACTCCGGCCAAGGTGATGCTCTGGTCTAGCTGCAGGCCCTGCTGCCAGCTCGCCGAGTCGGTGAGAGTTGCGGCGAGCAGCGGATGACCGCCCATAAAAGACCCGCTGGGGACTAGGCGCAAGTTTTCCTTGCCCAATTTCATAGTCACCGCTGAGCGCAGGCCGCGTGGATCGCCGATCGGCAACGCAATGCTGACCCTTTCGACCTGCGCGCCTGGACGCTCGGCCAACATGGCATTGATGCGTTCAGCGCTGAACTGCGCCTGCAGTTGCATCTGTGCCTCGTATACGGGTATCTCAAAAATGCCTAGGCGACGGCGCTGGACGTCTAAATCGGTGTCGTAGCTGGCTAGCTCAGACAGCACCCAGCGATCTTCTAGCCGGCGTTCAAAGCCTTTGGCATCGATTTCCGGCGTAAAGCTAAAGCGCAGCACCGGCGCGCCGATCACTTGCGCACCACCCCAGCCGGCGGCAACGCTGGCTTCGGCCTGATTGCGATAGCCGTGGCGTTCGGAGATCAAGCCGCTGATGGTCGACAGCAGCACACCCAGCACTAACCAGGCCACGCCCAGAATCAGCAGCTTCAAGCCGTGCCGGTTAAAGTTCGGAGCC
>QIMA01000014.1 GCA_003233535.1 Rhodanobacteraceae bacterium | reverse complement strand
AAACGTGGGCGTCTGGCGAGCAATCCACCCAAGTTAAGCCCTCCACCCTCGGCTAGCACTGTTTTTGCGTCATCGGCTTGTGCCGAGCGCAAGAAATTGCGCACGCACTTGAAGCCGCTGTTGTCGACGCGCATGCAGAACCCGATGTTGTGCTGGATCAGCCAATCATTGAGGCCGGGAAGCGCGGTCAACGACAGCTTGGCTCGAGCTATCGCAAACGCCTGCTCGGACACGTGATGAACCAGGTTGGCGCTGTTGCAGAGGTGACCGAAGAAGCTGTCTAGTTCGGCCTGGATGCTCTTGCGCATGCCTGACATCATCAGCGTGACCAACGACGGCAGAGGCAACTTGAACGCCGTGGGATGATCGGGGTGACGGGCCAATTCGTGAAACTCGGCCGACTGTATGCGTGCGGCGAGATCGGAAAACAGCGAGGTGAGGGACATGGGTCTTCAGTGAGTAGAAAAAACTCACTGCCGAACGCTCGTTTTTTGACAATATCAAGCTATATGTTGGGTTTTTGGGATTTATTTCTTAACTTGGGTGGATTGCCTGGCTTGCGCGTTGCCCCCCCCGATCCTGATTGAACTTCAAACTCGACAGTTGGTCTCAACCCAAAGTTGCAGAAAGTTACTCAATAAATACGAATATTCCATTCCTAGTCACAAATCATTGTAATTAATATACAATGTGTTGCTGCCTACTGCAGCGAAACCAGTGGATCGCAGTCGATTAGCCTCACGTAGCCAACAAGACTCTCCCAGCGTCCCGCCACGCCCGTCGGGGCGCGGGCACGGACGCCACATAGGACTCAGATCGTGATTCTGGACAACGAAGACACCCAATTCAGCGTGGTCGTCAATGATCAATTGCAGTATTCGATCTGGCCCCAAGGACTGCCGATTCCTGCCGGCTGGAGCTCTGCAGATATGTCGGGAACGAAGCAAGAGTGCTTGGCATATGTGGAGACGGTCTGGACCGACATGCGCCCTGTGTCGCTTCGCAGAGCGATGGGTACAGGCTGACGCCACCCCAACTGGTCGGCGGTGAGGAGCGAGCCGACTCCATCGACCTGCGTGGAAGAACGTTGCCGCGTTGACGGGTTTTGCTGCGCTTTTACGCGTACTTAGTTTGCCACCAAGCCTCCCAGCCTTGATCAGGCAACTACGCCGCCTCGGTCCTATGCCCATGCACCCAATTCGTCCGACATCTCGGTTCGCAACGTCCTGTGACCAGCCTTGCTATGCACTGTCTCAGGCTCAGTGGGCGATCTGGCTTGATCAGGCAATGCAACCGGACAGCCCGCTGTATGTCATCGGGTCGCTGATCCATGGTGAGGGAAGCATTGATCCAGCGCGATTGGCCCAGGCGTTGGACTTGGTCGTCGCTAAGCATGATGCGCTAAGGACCGTCGTCTCGGTCGATGAATCAGGCGTTCCAGTGCTGCGAGTTCAGGACAGTCACCGTTCCGACTTGCAACTGCTCTATCGCCCTTCCGGAAACGCAGTCGACGATTGGCGCAAGGCACATCTGCAACAACTGGCCAAGCGTGTGCTGCCGCTATTTGCCGGTCCCGCTTGGGAGTGCCAGCTACTGTTCGATGGTGTGGATCGTTGGACACTGGTTTGCCGTATTCACCACATTCTTTGCGACGGTATCGGGCTCGCTCTGATCCTGCGTGACTTTGAGCGCTGCTACAACGCGTTGACCGATACCCGCTCCGCTGGCGTAGAGATCGTGCCGAGTTTTGTGGATGCCAACGCGCGGGAAAGCGAATACTTGGCATCGCCGCGATTCGACCGCGATCAAAAATTCTGGTCTGCCCGTCATCGGCAACTGGAACCTGTGCTGTTTGAATCGGAGCAGTTCGAAGCGACAGCCGTACAGCGCAGCGGACAAGTTGTGCTGACCATTCCGCGCTTACGATTCGACGAATTATCCGGACTCGCGGCGCAGGCCGGATGCAGCATTTCGCACCTGCTAATTGCGCTCATTGGGGCCTATTTCGCCAGAGTCCACGGGCGATCGAGTGTGGTAATCGGCTTGGCGGTCCACAACCGCCATGGAGCGACACATCGGCGCACGGTCGGAATGTTCTCCTCGGTCCTGCCGTTGCGCGTATCGGTCAACGCCGATGCTTCCCTGGGCGAGACGATGAGCAGCGTGGCCGCTGAGATTCGACAGTGCTTCCGCCATCAGCGCTTTCCGATGGTAGAACTCAATCGGCGCTTGCGCCCGCAGCGCCATGGTCGCAACCAAGCCTATGACATCTCATTTTCCTTTGAGGCCTTCGGCGGCGGCTATCGATTTGGTGATTGCACTGCGAACGGGCAGGCACTTGATAACGGGCACGAGCCTCTGCCACTGGCGATATCCGTCCGCGATTACGACCCTTCGCGGCCCATCGAGATCGCCTTTAATCACCGTCTCCAGGCCCTGGATACGCGCGCTGTTCAGCGGCTGGTTTCACGCCTGGAAACTACACTGGCTTCCATTGGCAACGCGTTGACGCAACCGATCCGAGGGTTCCCGCTGCTGACCGCAAGCGAACGCGACGAACTCTTAGGCCACTCGCGCGCATCAACTCCCGCAGCCAGCTTTATGGAGTTCGCTCATCATCGCATCGCGCAGCAGGCGTTATTGACGCCCGCAGCCCTGGCGGTCGTTGGTAAGGGCGTAGCCCTGACCTATGCCGAGTTGAATGGGCGCGCCAATCGAGTCGCCCACTGGCTGCTCGAGCAAGGCGTTCGGCCGGACGATCGGGTCGGCCTGTGTGTGCGTCGAGGCAGTAATCTGCTGGTGGCGTTGCTAGGGGTGATGAAGTCGGGCGCCGCCTACCTTCCGCTGGACCCGGACTATCCTCCGCGGCGGCTGGCGCACATGCTGGCGGACGCTTCGCCGGTGGCTTTGATCAGCGAGTCGGTGTCGTCCGCAGCCCTCCCGGAGCACAGCATCGCGACCTTGTGGATGGATCGAGCGGACGCGCTGGCGCGGCAACCGGACTATGATCCGCCGTTGCCAGAACTACAAACGCAGAATCTGGCCTATGTGATCTACACCTCGGGTTCGACTGGTACGCCGAAGGGGGTGATGGTCGAGCATGCGCAATTGGCGCAGCAGATTGACACCCACGTTGCCCAGTGTGAGCTGAGTGCCGACGATCGCATGCTGCAGTTTGCGTCGGTTAGTTTCGACAGCGCCGTCGTGGAGATTTTCCCAGCCTTGGCGGTAGGTGCAACGCTGGTATTGCGTCCCGATTCCGCGTCGGTTCCTGATGACGGTTGGGTCGAGTACCTCGATCAGCAGCGGGTTACTGTGACCGATCTGCCAACCGTTTTCTGGGCGCAATGGGCGCAGCAAATCGCTGCCGGGACCAGCCGCCCTAGTCGCGCGCTGCGGCTGGTTGTGGTCGGTGGTGAGAAGGTCGAGCGTCGGCATCTGCAGGCTTGGCTGGCTGCGCCATCGGCTGCTGATTGCCGCTTTCTCAATACCTACGGTCCGACCGAGGCCACCGTGTATGTGAGCACAATCGGTTTCGCTAGTGGAGCGTCCTGTCCGCAGGGCGAAGTCAGCATCGGTCGTCCCACAGGAGATAGTCGGATTTATCTGCTCGATCGCAGTGGCCAGCTCTTGCCGCCCGGTGCGATTGGCGAGATTTGTATCGGCGGACCAGGCGTGGCACGTGGCTATCTGCACCGCCCGGAACTGACGGCGGAGCGCTTCATTGCCGACCCCTTCAGTGCCCAATCTAGCGCGCGTTTGTATCGAACTGGCGATCTCGGCCGCTGGCGTGAGGACGGCCAACTCGAGTTTCACGGCCGCGACGATCAGCAGATCAAGATCCG
>QIMA01000428.1 GCA_003233535.1 Rhodanobacteraceae bacterium | reverse complement strand
CGCGGCAGCAAGCGCCAAGCATCGATTCCGAATGCGAACAATCGAGTGGCCGGCCCCTCCGAGGTCACCAGTCTAGCGACTTCGTCGCGAGTGGGAATGCTCGCCGGCAGCCAGCTCTCCAGCATCCATGGACTGTCGCAGAACTGCAGACCGTCCAGGTCGCGATCCAGCGTCGCGTTTGGGCGACCGCTATAGACTGCGCTGGTGGCGTAGTAGCTGGCCGGCAGATCCGCGCGAGTGCGCAGCTGCGGCATAACTAACCGCGCCTGCTTTGCCCGTAACAGCAACACGACAGCGTCGAGATCGGCGCGCGGCGCGGGCTCATACTGCAGGTTCAGGCCGAGCAGACCGCGCAGATAGCGAAGCCGGTCGCGGCCACCGTCGGTGCCCGCAAGCTTACGCAGCAACGCGCCCTGGTCAGCGCGGTCGCCGACATAGCTGGCACGCCCGCTAATCTTGCCGCCGCGAGCCTCATGCGCAGCGCGGAATGCAGCCATCGCGCGTTCGCCGAAATCGTCCTTGCTGTGAATGACCAGCACGCGACGCTGCGATTTTTCCGCCAAACGCACGGCAATAGAGGCTGCTTCCTCCTCCGGCAGCAGCGCGAACTGCAGGCTGCCGGTGGGCGACAGCGCCGGAGCGTCTGCATAGTTCAGCGCCAAGGTCGGGACGATGCTGCGATTGCTCTGGAACAGCGTGGTGACCGCCTGACGTGAAAGTGGGCCGACGACTCGGTCGGCGCCTTCGGCGACCGCTCGGTCGTAAGCGGCCAGGGTCTGCTCGGTATTGCGGCCAGCGTCATACAGGACCAGTTCTGGACGCTCGTCGCGATCGGCAAAGTAAGCACTCATGATGCCGTCGCGCAGCGCTCTGGCGGGCGCGGCCAGTGGTCCACTGAGCGGCAACAGCAAAGCGACGCGTTGAGTCTGATCGCGCGGTAATTGATTGATCTCGTACGTTCTTAGGTTGCGCGGTACGAGCGATGGAGCGGCCTGAACCGCCCTGGCAAAACTGCCCTGACGTTCGCCCTGGAAGCGTTCCCTGCTGAGTGCAGCGAGTAGGTCGTACAGCGGTTCTTCGCGCGGTGTGTCGCGCATTAGCTGGCGCAGCTCGTCGTCGTCCAACTGCGCCAAACTCTCCTGAGCTTCCGTGCGGTTGAGTGCGCGTTCTTCGCTTTCCAGCAGCGGTTCCAACTGCAGTCGCTCATTGGCACTGGCTAGACGCTGACCCTGCGCAGCGTAGGCCCGTGCGCGCAGTTCGTAGGCGCGCATCCGCGACTGCCGCGTATGCACCTCGTCGGGGATGGCTAGCAACGCCAGCGCGCCTTCGGGGTTGTCGCGTAGCAGTTCGCCCTCGGCCAGGATCAGATCGAGGCGAACGACGAGGTCATCCGCCAAGCGGTCCCGGCGAATCGTTTCCGCCACGCCCAGCATTCGATTCAGATCGCCCTCCTGCCGTAGCGCCTCAGCGGCTAGCAAACGAAATCGATTGCGTTGCGCAGGGCGGCCGCTGGCTAGGTCCAGGTACAAACCTGCGCTGCGCCGAAAATCGCCTTCAACGAACGCGGTGCGGGCATCCATTTCGGTGATGTCGGGCACGTACTCGACCGGCCCACTGCTGGCGCAGGCAGTCAGCACGAGAGCAGCAAGCAGGCTCAAATAGTTTCTGGATCGGGTCACTAGTGGCTCCTGCCGGCAGGTCGATGAGTCGCGCGCGGCGATCAGCTTCCCTGCTAATGTTGGTTCGATGACGTCCAATGATAACGACAAGCGCGACCCTAGCGCCGATAAACCGACCATATTGCCCGGGCAATTGCATGTGATTGCGACCCCGATTGGCAATCTAGGCGATATTTCCAGGCGCGCCTGCGAGCTGCTTTGTGAGGTAGATACGGTGCTTTGCGAGGATACCCGCAGCAGCCAAACCCTGATTCGACATATCGGCAGCCAGCGGCCGCTGGTGGCGCTGCATGAACACAATGAGCGCGCGCAGGTGCCGCAGCTGATCGCGCGATTGCAAGACGGCGCCCAGCTGGCGCTGATTTCCGACGCCGGTACCCCGTTGATCAGCGATCCCGGCTATCGATTGGTGGCCGCAGCCCATGCCGCAGGAATTCGCGTAAGCCCGGTGCCCGGCCCTTCGGCGACCATGGCCGCGCTGAGTGCAGCAGGCCTGGCCACCGATCGCTTCTGTTTCGAAGGCTTCTTGCCGGCAAAAGCGGCTGCAAGGCGCGCGCAGCTGGCAGATTTGGCCGCGGAAACGCGCACGCTGGTGTTTTTCGAGGCACCGCATCGGGTCGCCGAGAGCCTGGCAGATATGCGCGAGGCATTCGGGTCAGAACGACCGGCGGTGCTGGCCCGTGAACTCACCAAAACCTTTGAAACCGTGATCAACACCGATCTCGCTCAGCTCTGCGAGCGCGTGAGCAGCGACAGCAATCAGCGTCGCGGCGAAATCGTACTGGTGGTTGCCGGGGCGCCCGTTCAGGAGGGAGCCGCAGCGCTCAGCGCGGCGCGCAAACTCTACGATGCATTGGCCGCCGAACTCCCGCCCAGCCGCGCAGCCAAGCTGGCGGCCAAGATCCACGGCGTTTCACGGCGGGAACTGTATCAGGGAGAACGGGCGGAGGGCTCTTGAGTCTGGGCGATGCGCGGACTATATTAGTCCACTGGACTAACTGGCGAGAATCTCGATGCCCACCACCATAAACGTGCACGACGCAAAGACGCATTTTTCCAAGCTGCTGGATCGCGCGCATGCCGGCGAAGAGATCGTCTTGGCCAAAGCAGGCAAGCCATATGCTCGCCTGGTGCCCCTCGCCCCGGCGCCAGTGCAACGCCAGCCCGGCAGGTTGGCTGGGTCGGTAGGCGATGAACTATTTACGCCCATGAGCAGCGAGGAACTGGCCCATTGGGAGGGGCAGTGAGCGCCTTACTGCTCGATACCCACGCGCTGCTCTGGTGGCAAACAGATAGCGAGCGGCTCTCCGCTGTGGCCCGGAAACTCATTGCCGACCCGAGTTCGGTGATCTTCGTTAGTGCTGCAAGCGCTTGGGAGATTGCTATCAAGACAAAGCTTGGAAGGCTCAATGGTGCGCCTCAGGCGGCCGAACGCTTTGCCGAACTCCTTGCCGCGGACGGCTTCATTCATTTGCCGATTACCCACCACCATGCCCTGTGCGCGGGAGGCTTGCCGCAGGCACATCGAGATCCTTTCGATCGAATGCTTGCGGCACAGGCGATTTGCGACGGCTTAACCCTGGTGACGGTAGATCCCGCCTTCGCCGACTTTCAGGTCGACACGCACTGGTAGCCGAATCTAGCCCGGATGTTTCATAAACTTCACGCGCCCTTGATCGCCCAGCGACAATTCTCAGTCGGGTGTATGAACCACTACACCGCTCCTTGTAGAAAAACCGCTGGGCAATCAATGTCCTGCGCGATCATCGCGCGAGTTCATGAAATATCCGGGCTAGCCCGGGTATGTCATGAACCTTCT
>QIMA01000549.1 GCA_003233535.1 Rhodanobacteraceae bacterium | reverse complement strand
ACGGAGTCGGCAAAGTCGCCCGAAGCGCTGATAGCTCGCAACAACTTGGCCAGCGTCTTGGTCAAACGTGGTGATCCCGAGCAGGCGCGTAAGCTGCTGTACTTGATTCAGCGCGATGCCCGGCAGTCGGTCGGCGAGGAGCACTACTTGTGGGGGATTATCGCCAGTAACTACGGTGATGCGCTGACCAAGGCCGGTCGAGCCAAGGGCGCGATTGCGGTGTTGGAGCGCAGTATCCAGGTGCTGGAGCAGAGCTTTGGTGCTGAGCATGAGCGCGTGATCACGGCAACGGAACGGCTGCAGGCGGCTCGGAAAGCGGCTCTGCGGTCCGACTAGTCTGCGCGCTGAAAGCGCTGCGAGCTTGCGGGTGCGGGTCGTTGCTGCGGGCACCAGTCTGCGCGTGCTGAAAGCAGCTCCACCAAAGTACCCAAAGCGGGACTTGCGCAATCAAATTAGCGGTAGTGTCGTCCTCAAACTGGTTGTCGGAGAAGATGGGCACGTGCTCGAAGCCAGCACCGTCTATGCGACCAACAAACGCTTTGAAAGAGCAGCCCTGAAGGCTGCTGGCGCTTGGCGTTTCGATCCCCTCCTGGTGGATGGCGCGCCTGCTCGAGGAGAGATCTACATGCCTGTCAGCTTCTCTACCGTTATGCGCAGAATGCCGTTGCCCGACTTGTTCGAACACATCGGGGTGAACCTGAACGCCGAAGCCGGGGCCATGGTCGCCGAGCAGGGTGGGCAGCTGATTACGCCTGATGTGGCGGCGACGCTGTAATCGCTGAGCGGAGTGATCTGTTCCGCTAAGTGCACGACCGCCAGTTGGCACATCAGTGAGCAAGGGCGCGCGACTGCTCAGCAATAGGCAGTGTAGATCGTCGCTCGCAATCGAAGCGGCGGCGGACGCTGGGGGCACTCCTCGTGCTTGCGGTGAGGTGCAGGCCTCTCGTTCCAGGTAATTCTCGGCCCGAACGGGCAGCAATGACGGGTGGGTGCGAGACCGCAAGCCTTGCGCTTGGGCCATCGTGGACTATCGGCGCTACAAACGTCCCGCCCGCTTCACATCGATATACCGATTCACCAGCGCCAGCGGCAACTCCGCTGGCTCGACGTCTACGCAGCTGATGCCGTGGCCGGACAGGCGATTAAAGTTGTCTCGGCGACGCTCCAGATACTCGGCGGTCGCAGCGTGGGTTAATGCGTCTTCGAGGGCGCGTACCGGGGCGCGTAGAGACTGTGACAGGATGCCTTCGCGCAGGCTGGCGAGCATCACCAGATGGCGCGATTTGAGTAACTGCAGTGCCGGCAGCAAGGTGTCGTCGTCTTCATCGCGCAGGTTGCTCAGGATCACCACCAGTGAGCGTTTGCGCTGCCGGGTGATCAGGTCACGTGCGGCGAGCAGGTAATCGGGGCTATGCAGGGTGGGCTGCAGGTCGTAGGACGCGCTCATCAGACTCTGCACGGTGCCCATCGATTTGCGCGGTGCAATAAAGCGTCGCTCACCGCCGAATGTCGCTAGACCTACCGCATCGCCCTGGCGCAGCGCGACGTAGGCCAACAGCAGTGCAGCGTTGAGGACGTGGTCCATGTGGCTAAGGGCATCGTCGCGGGCCTGCATCCGCCTGCCGCAATCGACCAGAAGAATGATCTGTTGATCGCGCTCGTCTTGATACTCGCGGGAGATTAACTTGCCCATGCGCGAGGTTGCCTTCCAATCGATTTGGCGTTGAATATCACCCTCGCGGTATTCGCGCAGCTGGTGGAAATCCATGCCCTGGCCACGCCGGCGACGCTTGAGTACGCCGATCTGCGAGAGCCGATGATCAGTTGCGAGCAGGGCAAATCGGGTCAGCGCAGCGAAGTTCGGGTAAACCCGCACCGTTTCCTTAGCGCCCACGCGCAAACGCCGGTCCCACAGCTTCCAGGGCGAGCGCAGCAGCAGTTCAGTCAGGCCGAACTGGTAGCTGCCGCGCACCAACGGATGCACCCGATAGCTGATCTGGGCGCCCTCGCTGGGACCGATACGCACGCGTTGCGGCAAATCATGGATGGTCATGCTGCTGGGCGGGTGGTCATAGACCGCCAGCTCCTGCGCGTGCTCAGTCTCGTTTTCCAGGCGCAGCGTGATCTCACGATCCACGCCCAACGGCAGTGCCTGCGGCAGCCGCCTGTGTAGCTCGGGTCCGGCTCGACGATGCAGCCGCCACGCGTCGGTTGCGGCGCTGAGCACCAGCAAAGACAGGGCGATGGCCCACAGCGGCATGAGTGCCGGCAGCACGGAGGCAATCACCGCTAACAGCAACATGAGGCCGAAGCTTATTAGGAGCGCGGGAGCGGGTATGTACAAGTGCTAGTCCGTCTAGTCGCGCGCTAGTCGCGCGGCGCTGGCGTGCGCTCGAGTAGTTCCAGCAAAACCTGGTCGCTACCGTGTCCCTCGATTGCCAAATCGGCAGTCGGCACGACGCGGTGGCGCAACACGGGAAGGGCCATCGCCTTAATTTCATCCGGACTGACGAAGTCGCGACCGGCCAGTAGCGCGCTGGCTCGGGCGCTGCGCACCAGCGCAATCGCGCCGCGCGTACCGGCGCCTATCGATAGTCCGGCGAAGGTGCGGGTGTCGCGAACGATGCGCAGAGCGTAGTCGACAACCGCCTCGTCGATAGTTAGATGGGCGACCAAACGCTGCAGCTTCTCCAAAGTCTCCGGCTGAATTACCGGGGCAACCGCGCTGACATCGAGTTTCTCGCCAAATTGGCCCGTTGTGATCTGCTGAACGATGGCGCGTTCGTTGTCTTCGGTCGGGTAATCGATGTCGACCTTGAGCAGAAATCGATCCAGTTGGGCCTCGGGCAGGGCATAGGTGCCTTCTTGTTCTAGCGGGTTTTGTGTCGCCAGCACCATGAACGGTGGGTCCAGCGGATGGGCGACGCCCTCAATGGTTACTTGGCGCTCCTGCATTACCTCGAGCAGCGCAGACTGCGTCTTGGCCGGCGCGCGATTGATCTCGTCGGCCAGCAGTAGGTGGGTAAATACCGGACCCCGGCGAGTCGTGAACTGGCCGTTGCTGGGGTCGTAGAGCGTGTGCCCAGTGACGTCAGCCGGCATCAAATCTGGGGTGAATTGGATGCGCGCGAAGTTGCCGCCCACGGCTCTGGCCAGGGCCTGTACCAACAGTGTCTTGCCCAAACCAGGGACACCCTCAAGCAGCACGTGGCCGCCAGCAAGCAAGGCACAAAGCACCTGATCCACCACTTCGGTTTGACCGAGAAATGCGCGGCCTACTTGGCTGCGTAGCGATTGTGTGAGCTCGACCGCACGGGCGAACTGGGCCTCGGTGAGTTTTGGCGTGGTCATCAGCGATCCTTGTCGATCATTTCAGTAGAGTCTGCCTGAGCGCCGCTTAACGTGCGGTGCAAATGACGACAGCTGCGGGTCAGACGTAGAAGTTCGGTGGCGTCGGTGATCTGTGAGCCGCTGACCAACTGCTGCGCATGGCTGGGCGGCA
>QIMA01000196.1 GCA_003233535.1 Rhodanobacteraceae bacterium | reverse complement strand
AGGCCATGCTCGACCGATTCTTATCGCTAGAAGGCAAGCTTTCGGTGCTCATGATCGGTGCCGCGATGGGTGCGTTTGGGCTCGGTTACGGCATGGGTCAGGCGGAGCTGCCGCCGATCATCGCTTGGCCAGTGGCGGCTATTTTGTTGGTCAGTCTGGCCACCTTCTGCGCGCGCTGGGTTGCTGGCCCGATCGCTCAGCTAGTACGCGCGCTGAGTGGTGCCGTGCAAAGCTTTCGCGATGGCGATTTCGCCTTTTCAGTACACACCAATCGGCGCGATGAGTTCGGCGAACTGGTGACCGCGCACAACGAGTTGGGACGCGTTCTGCGCAGCGAGCGGCAAAACCTGTTCCAGCGAGAATTGTTGCTGCACACGGTGGTTCAGAACAACCCGACCGCGCTGGTGCTGAGCAACTCCCGCGGCCACATCGTCCACGCTAATCTGGCCGCCCGCCACCTGCTTGGAGAGGGTCGCAAGCTTGAGGGTCAGCTGTTCGCCGATCTGCTGGTGCATGCACCGGCGGAGTTGAGCAAGATTATCCATGCGCGCAACACCGGCTTGGTCAGCCTCAATATCGACGGCGAAGACGAGACCTACCACGTCGACTACCGAGAGTTTCAGCTCAACGGTCAGCGCCACCACATGTATCTATTCAAGCGCCTCACCCGTGAGCTAAATCGGCAGGAAGTGGCGACTTGGAAGAAGGTCATTCGGGTAATCAGTCACGAGCTCAACAACTCGTTGGCCCCGGTGATCTCCCTAAGCCACTCTGGGCAAGCCCTGGTCGATGCCGAGCAATACCAGCGGCTGCCGCAAATACTGCAGACCATTGCCGAGCGAGCGCGCCACCTGGAGGGCTTCGTAAAGTCCTACGCCGGCTTCGCCAAACTGCCGCTGCCGCGTATTGAGGCGGTGGAGTGGGCCGAGTTTCTCGGAGATCTTGCGCGCCAATGGAGTTTTCAGCGGCTGGGCGAGCTGCCGACGCAGCCCGGTCAATTCGACCGTGTCCAGGTCGAACAAGTGCTCATTAATCTGCTTAAGAACGCGCACGAGTCGGGTTCGGCGGTCGGGGAGGTCGCGTTGCAGGTACACGAGCGCAATCGGCACTGGCATATCGACGTGCTCGATCGCGGTGGCGGGATGAGCCCTGCGGTGCTTGAGAACGCGCTCATACCCTTTTATTCGACCAAACGCAGCGGGTCGGGAATTGGTCTGGCCCTGACGCGCGAAGTAGCCGAGGCACACGGCGGCCGACTCAGTCTCAATAACCGGCCTGGTGGCGGGACTGTGGTGACGTTGCAGCTGCCGTTTTTGGCGCAGGAGGCGAGCTAAAAGAGGTCTTAGGTTTTAGCCCGGAATTTCATAAACTTCACGCGCCCTCGCTAGGACATTGATTGCCCAGCGACAATTCTCAGTCGGGTGTATGAGCCACTACACCGCTCCTTCGAAAAAACCACTGGGCAATCAATGTCCTGCGCGATCATCGTGCGAGTTCATGAAACTCCGGGCTAGGTTGAAGAGCAACAGCAAAGCCGCGCTACGATCAGGGGCAGCCGGGAACTGAGTACGCGGCGCTTTGGCTTTTACGTAAAACCTAAAACGCCTCTTCTTCCCGTCCCCCCGCTGAACGGGGTGCAGCAAGCATGACTTCTATCACCCCGCAAACATGACCTTGGGCACTGCTGCGCCTTTGCTGCAGCGCGCAACCTATAGTCAAGCCTGCAGTGAGGAGATCGTCAACCCCTCGGGTGCTCAGGCCCGGAGTCAGAAGGTAGTGATCAAGGTAGATCCATCGTCTGGCGCCACCCGCTTAGAGGAGTAGATCGTGGAACAAAAGTACGAGTCATTGGCGGAAGTGGTGGGGACCGTGTTGCGCGAAGTGCTGCGTGAAGCAGCCCATGACGTGTCGGCTCAACGCTCCAACACGTACAGCTCGAACGATTCGCTATCGGCATCGGCATCAAGCAGCATGCGAAACCGGCCGTCGGCCAAGGTTTGAAGGAGGCCTACAGAGTCTGAATCTTGACTCTCACTAGCGTCTACAAACCCGCTGTAGTGGCGTGGTGGGTCGTCGTTAACATGACCGCCGCCGTGGAAGACCCACATCCCGGAGCCGTCTGCATGAAGCGATCCGCTGCGCCGCTGTGAACCAGAGAGCTTGCTGGAATCCCACTCACCCTCCACCTACTGAGCAGCCAGCCACTCATCGTCCGAGCCTTCATTTATGCCTTCGAATAAAAAAGTACTCAAATAGCGCTCGCCGGTATCGGGCAACATGCACATGATCACGCTGCCCTGCTCCGCTTCGCGGGCAATTTCTAGCCCTGCAGCAAAGGTTGCGCCGGCGCTGATGCCACAGAAGATGCCTTCTTTCTGCGCTAGGTCGCGCGCGCAATCTCGGGAGACGGTCTCATCGACCGGCACATTGCGGTGAAACACCTCGCGGTCGAGCACTGCGGGCACGAAGTCTGGCGTCCAGCCCTGAATCTTGTGCGGGGACCAGGGCTCACCATCGAGCATAGCCGCCACCTTCGGCTCGGTGGCGATGATCTGCACTTCCGGACGCGCCAGTCGGAGCATCTGGCCGACACCGGTCATAGTGCCGCCAGTGCCCCAGCCGCTGACGAAATAATCCAGCCGGCGTCCAGCGAAATCGCGCAGTATCTCCGCGGCAGTGGTGTTGCGGTGATAGGCCGGATTGGCCTCGTTCTCGAATTGACGGCCGAGGAACCAGCCGTGTTTGGCCGCCAGTGCAGCCGCCTTGTTAACCATGCCGGAGCCGCGCTCGGCCGCTGGGGTAAGAATGACCTTCGCCCCCAAAGCGCGCATCAGCTTGCGCCGCTCAATGGAGAACGAATCCGCCATGACCGCAACAAAGGGGTGGCCTAGCGCCGCACAAACCATTGCCAGAGAGATGCCGGTGTTGCCGCTGGTCGCCTCGATCACGGTTTGCCCAGGCTGCAGTTCGCCTTCGTCCAGCGCATCGCGAATGATCGCGTAGGCCAGACGGTCTTTGACCGAAGACATCGGGTTGAAGGCTTCGATCTTCACGTACATGGTGATCCCGGCCGGCGCCAGGCGCTGCAACCGGACGATGGGCGTGTCGCCGATGGTGTCCAAAATACTGTCGTGAATCATGCCTACTCTCCTGAGCAACGATTAATGCTGGATATTGGTGGAGCCCTGCGCTTGAACCCGTGCCTATTTGGAATGTAACTTGTCGTGGCCGCAAGACAAGTCGCAGTGGATCAATAGTTACGGCAAGCTGAGCCTAATCGGGCCATGAGGCGAGCAAAGCCCGTCAGCTTGAGCTTCGTCGAACTCGAATCAGCAAGGTGGCCACAACCTAAAGCTTACCTTGGTCAACAGATCGATGGCAGATCATGTCCCGAGCTAGCTCACCGGTGCGCACGCCCGGATATTTCATGAACTCGCGCGATGATCGCGCAGGACATTGATTGCCCAGTGGTTTTTCTACAAGGAGCGGTGTAGTGGTTCATACA
>QIMA01000200.1 GCA_003233535.1 Rhodanobacteraceae bacterium | reverse complement strand
TCGCGCAGGACATTGATTGCCCAGTGGTTTTTTCGAAGGAGCGGTGTAGTGGTTCATACACCCGACTGAGAAAAAGTCGCTGGGCGATCAATGGCCTAGCGAGGGCGCGTGAAGTTTATGAAACATCCGGGCTAGGGTGGCATTTCGTTCTTGATAGCGCTTAAAAGTCGGTTTTAGCGGGGCCTTCAGGGCAGTTTTTCGAGTATTCGAACGTGCTCTGTGTAGACACGAGCTTGCTCGCGATTCTCTGTTCTAACGGGGAAGGTAAAGGCGGCACTAGTGTGCCGCATCGCGTGCAAGCACGTTCCTACACTGAGCCTAGTCCATCAGCAATATACTTCAACGTATCGAGGAAACGCCACACCGGACGCCCAGGCTTTCGATTGAGCGTAGCCGGCGATGTTGCCGTTACAGGCGCCTTGCCTGACAGAACTTGTCAGTCCCGCCGGACGGGCGTAATTTGGCCAAAGGGATTGCGACACCACATTGAGGAGAGCGAGTGCAGCGGGCACGATCCAACTCTGCGGTATGGCTGTTGTCGGGGGTTTTCGCTGTCGGCGCGGCTCTAGTGTCGCTGCGCATGCCAGGGCCGGGCGGCGAGTTGAGCCCTGCTAAACCGCTGCTAACGCCGTCCGGGCGGGTAACCCCAGCTCCGGTGAGTGACGTTGCTGCCGTCTTAGGCAGCGAAGACTTAGCTGCGGCGATGCGCGAGTTTCGTCGCGCGGACAGCGCTTCGTTGATCAGCCCACGGGACTTGCGCATGCTGGTCGACCAGAGCTGCAGGGTGCCGGCACTGCTGCGCATGGATGGCCGAGATCAGCCAGACTGGCGCCGAGATCAGTTTCGCCGTGAACTCGAGCAGCGCTGCCAGAACTGGGCGGTTCCGTCGATGTTTGTGGCGCCGTACGGAGCTGACTTGTTCATCAATGAAACGGTCATGGGGCAAAGCGCTGCCGAGGCTTTGAGCGAACTGCGGCTGGCCGCTGACCCTGATGCACTGCGGCGGGCTTGGTGGAACGCCTACCGTGTTGATGCCTTACCGCAGGCGGAAATCTTTGCCGACCAGCGGCGGCTGCTGCCAGCGGAGGCACAACAGCTTATTGAAGTCGTGATCGACTGGCGCCAGTGCGCGCGTTACCGCGCTTGTGGTCCGGCTAGCCTGCTCACGCTCCGAGTTTGTGCGATGCACGGCTGTGCGGGCGGTGAGGATTTGCTCGCGGCGTGGCATCAGGCACTCTCACCGCGCGACTTTGAATCGGTACTGGCGATATCTCGCTGGTTGCCGGTCTGGCCTGCGCTTCATGACTAAGCGGGTACTGCTGTTGAGCGTCGGTGTCTTGCTGGTGTTGTCGCTGTGGCTGCGCGAGCAGAGCCAGTCCGATGCGCCGTTAGTGCCGCTCGTCGCTGCAGCAACCCAGTCCACACCAACGGCAAACGCTGGGCCTGATCAATCGGCTCTGCTCACGCCTTCGAGCCGATCGCCGCGCTCGACCGAAATTCGCCGCGCGTTGGACTATCGCAGCGCCCTGCAGACACTCAACGCTCGTAGCTTGGATTGGGACGTTGCTCGCGTCACCGCACACCAGGACGTGCGCATCGCCTGCACCTTGGTGCACCGTCCCGATAGGGCGAGCCCCAGAGTCGATATGGATACCAATCGGCAACCTTGGTTGGATCAGCTGCAGCGGCGCTGCTCGGGTTTGGCTGCAGCGATGCTCGAGCCGTTGCCTTTCGACGATCCGGCGCTGCGCGCGTGGAGCGCCTTGGTGCCGGAGTCGGTGGCCGCGCGCTTCGGCCGCAGCGCCGCACTGCGCCACAGCGATGACTTGCTGCGCCATTCGGTGGATGTACGATTGCTCTATCAGGCACTGCGTTTTCGGCTAGTCGAGGGCGCACTGCCGCTGGAGCAGATTTTTGTAGGCAGCCAGCCACCGGTCAGTGCAGACATCGAGCTTGCACTGGTCAACGCAGCCGATTGGATAGGCTGCCAGCGCAGCGACAGCTGCGGCAGCGACGGGCTCTGGACCCTGTACACCTGCGCCCAGTTTGGTTGCCCCGCAGGCACTGATCTACCCAGCGCACTGCAGCGCATATCGCCGCAGTGGCAATACGAAATTAGCCGCTCGGTCGCGAACTGGGTGTTAAGTCGCTCTGAGCGCCCCTTGCAATGACGGCAACGCGGCTCGCGTGAGCTGTTCGGTGTGTCCCTTAGCGCCCGATCGGCGGGATTTCTCGAAGCAGGACTGCGGTGGTTGATGGCGTCGCCGTGCTCCGGGCAGATACATCGCCACTATTGAGATCAACGAGCCAGTGGCCTTGGCAGCGACGTTCGACCTTCGGCTTGGCACCCTTGCCGCCGAATACCCGCTTGATGCCGCCCCAGGTTCGCTGGGCGGCGTTGGGATCAGTGGTCTCGGTGACCTCTTTGCAGGTGTCGGTCCAAGCTAACGCATCAGTTTGTGCAACTTGGCCGCGATACAGACGCAACTCGTCTAAGCTTGGTAGTCGGTAGGTTTGTCCGGTTTGCACGCTCAGCCAGTTGGCAAAGTCGGCCGCTTCGCGAATCGAGACGCAGCCGCGCGCCCCCGCGGCAGCTTCGTCGCAGGCCGCGGTGGATCGCCCGGTGTTGACGGCAAAGCGTTGGAACAGCGCCGGCGTAAGCGCCTCGCTCATGATTGCCAAGCCAGGCTCAGTAGCTGCTGGTTCGGTGAGCAGCACCAACGGCGGGCCTTCGTCATCGCTGAATCCGTCGCCCACGCTGGGCAGCGCCTGAAGCTGACTGACCAAGCTGGCCAGTTCATCGGGCAGCGGCTCCAGTTCCTCAAGCAAGATGAGCAATGGCTCGGCTGTTCTGCGGTCGAAGTTGAGTAGCGACTGGCGCAAGGACGGACCCATACGCTCGGCCAAACTCTCGCGTTGGCTGACCGCCAAGCCACGATCTTGCACACCCATATCGCGAACTGCAGCATTCCAACGGCGCAATGGGCCGGCCAGTCTGAGCCAGTCAGATTGTTCAAGTGGTGGCGCTACGGCTGCCCACAGCGCGCTTGTTACTTGATCTCGGAGCGCCTGGATTGCTGCATCGTCTTGATCGGCCAGATCCGCCAACAGGGCCACGGCATTGGGCTGCTCCGGATCGGCAAACTGACCCTGCTCGATTAGTGCGGCGATTCGCTCAAGGTCTTCCTCACTGCCTGCTTGCCAGCTATAGGCGATCGTCGTCACAGCGATAACCAACGCCGCCGCCAGTCCGATTAGCGCCTTTTTGCCACTGGACTTTGAGGGCAAATTCAACAGCCGCGCCTGTTGCGGCGCCTGCCGAGTATGCATTTCACCTAAAGCTGCGCGCATTTCTGTCGCGTTGGAATAGCGCTGACGCGGATCCAAAGCCAGCGCGCGATCAAAAAAGCGCTGCCACTGCTGTAGACCCGGCGGTAGTTTGGCGGGCTTTTTCTCTACTTGCGCGAGCGCGATTGAAAGTGCGTCAGGGCCCTCAAATGGGAGCTT
>QIMA01000007.1 GCA_003233535.1 Rhodanobacteraceae bacterium | reverse complement strand
CAGAGAGTAGGGCGAGCGTAACGTCGCGTTCGAAGGGCGGATCGCCATCAATCGACAGCGACAAGTCAATCCGATTGCGCGAATAGTCCGCGCTGGCGATAGGCGCAGTCAGCGTCAGACCGGCGTCACCGATGCCGACGGTCAACGGCGGTGATGGACTGCAGGTGAAACACTCCGTGTACGGCGTGTAGTAGAGCTGCGCCTGGCTCAGCCCGGTGATTGGATCCTGGGCGAATGCCCAACGCGGATCGCCTTCGGCGTCGTGAAAGTAAATCGTGCGATAGCTCAGCGCAGCGCCGTCCTCGCCCATCCAGGCGTGAGTGAATAATCCCCAGCCGGGCTCATCCGGGCTGTACCAAGCTCCGGAAAGAACGGTTTCGGCCACGCTGGTCTCTGGCAGCAGCGGCTCGATACACCAAACCAGCGGTCGACCCTCCAGCGCGAAATCCATCCGCAACAGCGCGCGGGCACCTTCTCTGGCGATTCCATCCGGACAGGCGCTCACCGGCGTCAGCGCAATGCTCGATTCGATCGACGCGCTCAGCGTTCCGTCAGCCTCGCGTCGGTAGCGAGTCAGTTCACCGCTAGGTGCGGTCACATCCGCAGTCTGTATCCACAGCCAGCGCGGCGCGCCGGTCGTGTCATAGGTGTACAGCGTGCCAAACAGCGTGTCGCCAGCGCGATGCAGGTCCAGGCCGTGGCCGCTATGCGTGCGGTCGTACCAAAGGCCCGCTTCGATTTGCTGCGCGCTGACTGATGCTGCAAGGAGCAGCAATGCAGCCGCGCTGAGCAAGCGAATACGAGTCATGCCGGGTTCCTGTGGGTTGCTGTCGAAGACGTCCGATCGACACGTCGACACTATCTTAGTCCCCAACGCGCTGTCCGCGAGTTGGTTGACGCAATAGCGAGTTCCAGTGGCTAAGAGCGAGTTCCAGTAGCCAGTACCAGTAAGAGCCAGTCGCTGGCGCTCTTGGTGCGATTGCGACTGGGCACTGGAACTCGCTTCCGCACTCGCTACAACAAAAAAGGGCCCCGCATTCCTGCGAGGCCCTCCAATCTAACGTGTAACTCAAAGCAGCTAGTACTGAACTTAGAAGTCCATTCCGCCCATTCCGCCCATACCGCCCATACCGCCGCCGCCATGGTCGTGACCACCAGCCGGCTCGTCAGCCTTCGGCTTCTCAGCAACCATCGCTTCGGTGGTGATCATCAGGCCAGAGATGGAGGCCGCATTCTGCAGTGCAGTGCGGGTCACCTTGGTCGGATCCAGGATGCCGAAAGCAAGCATGTCGCCGTACTCGCCGTTAGCGGCGTTGTAACCGTAGTTACCGGTGCCCTTGGCCACTTCGTTCAGCACCACCGACGGCTCGGCACCAGCGTTGGCAACGATCTCGCGCAGCGGAGCTTGCATCGCGCGACGAGCGATTTCGATACCAAAGTTCTGGTCTTCGTTGTCACCTTCAATGGTGTCAAAGGCGGCAAGCGCACGAATCAGCGCAACGCCACCACCCGGTACCACGCCTTCTTCGACGGCCGCACGGGTTGAGTGCAGGGCATCTTCAACGCGGGCTTTCTTCTCTTTCATCTCAACTTCGGTCGCCGCGCCAACCTTGATTACCGCAACGCCGCCGGCCAGCTTGGCCACGCGCTCTTGCAGCTTCTCACGATCGTAGTCAGAGGAAGTCTCTTCCACCTGACGCTTAATCTGGTCGATACGCGACTTGATGGTGTCGCTCTTGCCGGCGCCGTCAATGACGATCGTGTTTTCTTTCTCGATCACAATGCGCTTGGCGTGGCCCAGTTCAGCCAGGGTGATCTTCTCTAGCGACAGACCCACGTCTTCGCTAATGACCTGACCGCCGGTGAGGATGGCCATATCTTCCAGCATCGCCTTACGACGGTCGCCGAAGCCCGGAGCCTTCACAGCGCAGACCTTAACGATGCCGCGGATGGTGTTGACGACCAAGGTGGCCAGGGCTTCGCCCTCAACTTCCTCAGCAACAATCAACAGCGGCTTGCCGGATTTCGCAACGGCTTCCAGGGTCGGCAGCAGTTCGCGAACGTTGGAGACCTTCTTGTCGTGCAGGAGGATGTACGGATCTTCCAGCTCGCACTTCATCGTGTTCTGGTTGTTGATGAAGTAGGGGCTCAGGTAGCCGCGGTCGAACTGCATGCCCTCAACCACGTCCAGCTCGTTGTCCAGGCCGGAACCTTCTTCAACGGTGATCACGCCTTCCTTGCCGACCTTCTTCATCGCGTTGGCGATGATGGTGCCGATGGAATCGTCAGAGTTGGCCGAAATGGTACCGACCTGGGCAATCGCCTTGTCGTCCGAGCAGGGCTTGGAAATCAACTTCAGGTGCTCGGTGGCGCCGCGCACAGCCTTGTCGATGCCGCGCTTGAGGTCCATCGGGTTCATGCCGGCGGCGACCGCCTTCATGCCTTCGCGCAGCATGGCCTGAGCCAATACGGTCGCGGTGGTGGTGCCGTCACCGGCCACGTCTGAGGTTTTGGAAGCAACTTCCTTAACCATCTGCGCGCCCATGTTCTCGAACCGATCAGTCAGTTCGATTTCCTTGGCCACGGACACGCCGTCCTTGGTCACGGTCGGGGAGCCAAAGCTCTTTTCGAGCACAACGTTACGACCCTTCGGACCCAAGGTGACCTTGACCGCGTTGGCCAACAGATTCACACCCCTGAGCATGCGGGCGCGGGCGTCTTCGCCAAAACGTACTTCCTTCGCTGACATTGTTCTAACCTCTTGAATTGCTTTTAAATTCGATGTTTTGAAACGGTAGGCAGATGAGCGGCGCTTAGCTGACGATGATCGCCATGATGTCGTCTTCGCGCATCACCAAGTATTCCTCACCGTCGACTTTTACTTCGGTGCCGGAGTACTTGCCGAACAAGATCTCGTCGCCGTCTTTGACGGCCAAGGCGCGGACGCTGCCGTCGTCGAGGATCTTGCCGGTACCAATGGAGATGACTTTGCCCTTGCTGGGCTTCTCGGTCGCGGAATCAGGAATCACGATGCCGCCAGCGCTCAGGCGCTCTTCTTCCATACGCTTAACAATGACGCGGTCGTGCAAAGGACGAATCTTCATGCTCGATCTCTCTTTAACCAGTTGAAAGTATTGGATCTCACCGGGAGATAGCGCGAGCGACCCGGGGGCCGGTAGCGGACATCTTTTGGTGACGTGGCCGAAGAGTGGGGTTGTGGATTTTGAATTCAAGGGGTGGGGGAGATGCGGGTGGTCGGACGTAGTCACACCGTGAAAGCGTGCACGTCTCTGTCCGGGCTGCACGCGGGGGCACTAGCGCTGCGACGTTGCGGTGCAAGTCGGTGCTATTCAAGGTTGCCTGAGTGGCTGATCGGTGGGAGAAATGTCGTCCGGACGACAGTAGTCGTAGCACTCGGGGATGTCAGATTTTGTGTGTGTGGGATGTTTCGGTGTTGCTGTGCCGATGGCAGATGGCCTGGGTTCTTGTGCTCTGTGCTTTTGCTCCCG
>QIMA01000469.1 GCA_003233535.1 Rhodanobacteraceae bacterium | reverse complement strand
TCGCGCAGGACATTGGTAGGCCAGTGGTTTTTCACAGTGTTTTTTCAAGAAAGGGAGCGGTGTAGTGGTTCATACACCCGACTGAGGATTGTCGCTGGGCGATCAAGGGCCTAGCGAGGGCGCGTGAAGTTTATGAAACTCCGGGTTAGGCGAATAGCTGGGTTCGAGCAGCTTCACTCATCGCTTGCAGCGCTGGGTGAGTGAATCGGCGTTGGGTGGAGATGGCGTAGTAGCGCTCTTGTATGTCGGCACTTTCGCCGATGCGCTCAACGCCATAGATCCGCTCCACTTCGGCGGCGACCGCGGTTGGCGCGATGAATACGCCTGCACCGGCCGCGCCGAATGCCTTCATCAGCGCGCCATCGTCAAACTCGCCACAGATTTGCGGCCGTACCCGCTGCGCATCCAGCCAGCGCAACAATCGCGGTCGTACCGCCGCTTCGGCGCCGGGAATGAGCAGCGGAGCATCGTCCAGGCTGCTAGGAAACCCCTTACGGTAACGCTGTGCAAGGTTGGGGCTAGCCAGGAAGGTGGTGCCGCACTCGCCGAGTTTATGGCTGTAAGCCCGCACCTCGGCTTCGCTGGGCAGCGGTCTATCGGTCAGTACTAAATCCAATCGATGCAGCGCCAACTCGGCTAAGAGCACTGACAGCTTGTCCTCGCGACAAACGATGCGTACCTGTTCGGGGATCTTTAGCGCGGGTGCCAGCAGTTGATAGGCGAGCGACTTTGGTACGACTTGGGCAACGCCAACGCGAAAGGTCAACGAACGAGCGCTCTGGCCAGTACTCAACACGGTTTCCAACTCGTTGCCGATCTCGAACATCTCGTCGGCGTATGAGGCGACCATACGGCCCGTTTCGGTGATCTCTAGTCGGCGTCCCACGCGTTCGAACAGCATCACGCCCAGCGATTGCTCTAGCGCCGCGATTTGTCCGCTAAGGGTCTGCGGGGCCAGATTGAGCTGCTCGCCAGCTTCACGAATGCTGCCTGCCTTGGCCACTATCCAGAATTGATGGAGTTGTTTGTAGTTGAGTCTAGGCATCTGGATAGATCGGAAAAACCGAGCATAGCATATTAAAACAACTGCTTTTAACGAGTGGTCATCGGCAACATAATGTGTCCCATCCAGGGAGGAAACGGGAGCACAGCGATGAACGTGACGATCCATTCGAGCGGTTTTGCGGCGACCCCGGCAATTGAGGAGTATGTCCAGCGGCGTCTAGGCGTTGCCTTCGGCAGGATTTCCGCGCCGATTCGCCGGGTGGTTGTGCGTATGTCCGATATAAATGCTGACAAGGGCGGCATCGACAAGCGCTGCCAAGTGCAGGTGCAGATAGTCCGCGCACCGGATGTGTTGATCGAAGACACTCACAGCGATATGTACTTGGCGATTTCGCGGGCGGTAGATCGTGCGGCCCGAACCACTCAGCGACGCGTCGGCAAGGCGCGGCGATTCAGCACCCGAGGGCCGGCGTTAGGCGGCCTGGGTGAGAGTGATTTACAACCGCTATCGCCGCAGCTGCGGGAGTTACTGCGGCTCCCCGCCGATTCCAACCCAGAGGAGGCATCCTGGTGAAACTGGAGGATTTGGCTCGGGGTCTGCGCGAGGTTCCGCGCTGGCTATGGATATCGGCCGCTGTCATTTTTGCCATGATTCCCGGGGCCTTCATCTACCTAACCGCTTTGCTATTGGATAAGGCAGTAGAGGGCAGGACCGATCTTATGACGCAGGCTCGCGAGCAGGTCGCGGTCATCCTGTCGCAGACCGCCGAGGCCACCCAGCCTGCCAAGCATCTCACGGTGCAAGGTGGCGAGTTGGTTCGTGGGCAGCTTGATAGTGTTGCTGAGTCGGTCACGTCGGCAACAGCGGGTGTCGGGCTGGTGGGTTTGGCAGTGGCCAGTAGCCTAGATAACGTTGATTTGTTGCCTGCTATGGCGGCTGGCAGCGAGACCCACACGGCGGTCAGTGGCGAAGACCCAGAAGGCATAGAACCGTTGCCCGGTTCAATGCGAATCGCCTTTTCGCAGGACCATGAGGGTATGCACGTTCGCTACGGCTCGACATCTTCTTACGATTCTGCGTTGGATCACTACCGTGAGCTGCTCATTGAACAGGGATACAACTGGCGCGTGGTCTCGGCCAGTCAACTAGGAGAGGTGCATGAGTTTCGCTCCCTGGGTCGGGTCTTGACCCTGGAAGCTGCGCGCAGCGAGGGCTTTGTCAGCACCCTGGATTGGCAGGTGCGTTGGCTAGGCGAGTCGACGGAAAGGGCTCAAGGGTAGGCTGCTGCACACTTAACCCGGATATTTCATAAACGACTAACTCCAACCGCGTTGCTGCAGCAATGTGTAAGAGTCAGTCCTGCTGGCAAAGAGCACGGCGCTGCGTCGGTGCTGGCTAACTCGAAGCCGAATCCGCAGCGGACACGCCATCTGCATAGTGCTCGTCGACCGCGTACTCGTTGTTTTGCAGTTTTTTACTCACCGCTAGAACGACCCTTCGCGCCTGCTCCCACCGCTCGTCGTCAACCGCAACGGCAACGAGATTGCCCGCCGGCAGTTCGCCCATGGCCCCGCTCAGGTATTCGCCGCTAACGTAGCAGCCGATCCCGGCGTCCTCTAGCGCATGCTTGAACAGATGCGCGTCGATAATCGATGCAGCGTTGTAGACGATTCGCATTGGATGTTAGTCCTTGTCAGAGCCGGTGAGTTTGCGGAACAGGACGGCTAGGGTCCGTCCCGGGTTGCCGAAGCGCTCTTCCATGGCTTCGACAGACTCTTGCGCCATCAACTTCATTCGCCGGACCTGGAGTTTGATCCCTTTTTCGCTCTCCAGCAGGATCTCCGATTCGGCATCGGACAGTCCGATGCAGTAGAGCTGAGAGCGGCGGCCGACGAAATAAGTTCCGGCCACATGCGTTGCCGTGGAATAGGCGACTTCGGCGAATGGCAGGCCACGGCGCAGTAGTCTACCGGCCAGATTCTTGGCCAATTGCCTAGCAACCATCTTGCCCACTTGCTCGATCAACTCGCTGCCGCCGGCGCCGAAGGTTGCGATCCATGCGGTTATCCGCAGACGCTCCTTCTCATTGGGCTTGCGGCCGTAAAGCGCAAAGGTGGCCAAAGCTAGCTCTTGCTGCAGCTTAGCTGTGTACGCAACGTCGCCGATGCCGTCTATTGCGTAGCGGGCAATCGTTCCTAGACCGGGAATCATTGACGCTACGCTCGTAGCTGCACCCAAGGTGCCAGCTCGCAGGCACTTTTCGCGCAGCAATTGCATGTACAGATCGGTGACTTCAGCATCCGGATTACTCTCACGTCGTGCCGTTGCGCTGGCGACGGCCTTTTCCCAGGCCTGTTCAAAATCGCTGATTTGGATCGTGCCATCCTGCGTTGTCGGTACTTCCTTAGCCGGTTGCTCTTCGCGCGTACTGGTTCGTCGTGCGGGCGTTTTGCGCGGCTTTGCCGAGGCAGGTTTTGGGCTTCGAGTCGTCGGTTTAACGTTAGC